>JAWOEM010000346.1:0-6503 GCA_046482785.1 Salinivirgaceae bacterium | reverse complement strand
AAAAAGCGACCGATAATTACTTTTTTGAATCAATTACATAACAATCAGAAAAAAGGGTGGATTTATATTGCGGATACTTATGCCTTTTTATTAATATTTCTGGCCATTTCAGGATTAGTTATAGTAAACGGTAAAAATGGATTTTTAAAACGAGGTGTTTGGTTGATGGTTTTGGGTATTATAATTGTATTTTTGTTTGTTTTTATTGACTAAAATATTTGAATACTTTCAATAAACTAAAGGTGCATAAAAATGTAAAACATACAATTTCAATATCGTTGGTGATCCTATTGTTGCTTCCGGCGACTATTAAATTGTTGGACGGATTATTTCACCATCACGACCATTTTCATTGCACAGCAAAAAACGAAAAGAATTTTCATAAATATCATGAAAAATGCCCAATCCCAGGTTTTGAATTTTCATTTTTTTCTGTTGAAAAACATTTTCAAAATACAGAAAATCAGGAGTTTGGTGAAGAACAAAGCGAAATCTACAGTTTTTCACATTGCTGCAGTAATTCGGGATATTCATTTTTATTACGTGCACCCCCATTTTTTTACGAGTAAAATACAGCATCCTATACCAAAATCAGTAATGATTTAAAATCTTTGGTATAATGCCGACGGATTAGCCTGTTCGGAAAAATTGTTATGCCGATAGACTCGGCACAGGCATGATATCCGGTCGGTATTTATTGCCGTAAACCTTATTTGTAAAATATAAATATCGTAATACAATGAAAAATATCGTTTTCATTTTCTTTGTGTTGTTTCTTTTTGGAAAAGTAAACGCTCAAAATCAGATAAAAGGAAAAGTAACCGATAAAACAAATAATGAGGCTTTGCCTTTTGCCAATGTGTATCTTCCGCAACAGAATAAAGGTACGTTAACCGATGATAACGGGGAGTTTGAGATGGCAAATTTACCCAAAGGGGAATTTAAAATCCAATTTTCATATACCGGCTATAAAACCATTATTAAAACGATCCCTTCAGCCAAATCCGCAATGGTTTTAAATGTTGAACTTGAACCATCCATTTTGCAAGCAGAAGAAGTAGTAGTATCGGGTGGAACGCATTCTACACAGCACAAAAATGCTATGAAGATAGAATTGATTCAAAGCAAAGAGGTTGCCTCTGCCGGTACACCAACATTTACAGAAGCCATAACCAAAATTCCCGGAGTGGATATGATTTCCAAAGGAACAGGGGTTGCCAAACCGGTTATTCGTGGATTATCAATGACCAATATTTTAATGCTTAATAATGGTGTAAAAATGGAAAACTTTCAATTTTCTGAAAACCACCCGTTTGTTATCGATGAATTTGGTATTGACCGAATTGAAATAATAAAAGGCCCGGCATCATTGCTTTATGGTTCGGATGCCGTTGGAGGAGTTATCAATGTTTTAAAAGAAAAACCGGCCCCGGTAGGCAAAATAATTGGCGATTTTAATACGCAATACCACTCAAACACACAGGGCATTGCAAGTAATATCGGAGTAAAAGGAAGTTCTGAACATTTTTTCTGGGGAATGCGCGCCGGGGTAAAAAGCCATACAGATTATCAAGACGGCAACGGTGATTATGTACCTAATACACGCTTCAATGAGAACAGTTTGAAAGCGAATATTGGTTTAAATAAAACCTTTGGATTGTTTCGTTTATATTATGATTATAATCAGCCTAAACTCGGCATGTGCGTGGGTAAAGCTGTTCCTTTAACTACCGATAATGGAAGGGAAAACAAAATTTGGTATCAGGATTTAACCAATCATGTTATTTCGACCCGTAATAGTCTGTTTTTTGGAAAATACAAAGTTGATTTGAGTGCCGCATACCAAATGAACAACAGGCGATTGCAAACCGATGAAAGTATGCCTGTATTTGAAATGGTGAATATGGACTTAAATACATTTAGTTATGAGGTAAAGACTTATTTGCCATCAACGGAAAATTCAGAGTATATAATTGGTTTACAAGGAGCGAAAAAAACAAACAGGAATCATGAAGCGCCCAACCATGTGTTGCCTGATGCTGATGTGAACGATTTTTCTGCTTTTGGATTGGCTCAATATACATTTTTTGAAAAACTAAAAGCACAAGCGGGAATAAGATATGATTTTCGTTCCATAGTAACGCAATCAGAAACAAACAAACAAGCGGTCGATACAGATTACGGCAATGTAAGTGCATCCGTGGGAGCAACATACGATGTGAAAGAGAATATTTTATTACGTGCCAATATCGCTTCTGCTTACCGTACACCAAATATTGCCGAATTAACACAAAATGGTATGCACGGAGCACGGTACGAGCAGGGAAATCCGGATTTAACATCACAACGTAATTATGAAGCCGACTTAAGCGTTCATTTTCATTCAAAATATGTTATGGTTGATATTTCCGGTTTTTATAACTTGGTTAATGATTATATTTTCATTGCTCCAACAAAAGATACCATAGCCAGTGGTGATAAAATATATCTGTACTCACAAACGAACGCAGCTCTTTATGGCGGTGAGCTCTCTTTTGATGTTTTACCAGTTAATTGGTTAAATCTAAAAACAAGCTATGCGTATTTAATTGGTAAACAACAAGGTGGGAATTATCTGCCATTTATTCCGCAAAACAAACTGCGTTTTGAAGTGATATTTCAAAAACAAAAGTTAGCTTTCTTAAGGAATAATTTCTTCAGAATTGGAGGGCTTTTTGCTGCAAAACAGAACCATCCTGCCATGTTTGAAACAGAATCTGACAGTTATTTTTTATTACATGCAGGAATAGGTACAGAAATAAAGTGGGCAAATCAGATGATACAGGTATCTGTTCAGGCAAACAACCTGCTAAATGCAACATATATAGACCATTTGTCAACACTCAAAGGAATGAGCTATTATAATATTGGCAGAAATATCAGTATTAATCTGAAAATTCCGTTTGGTATAAAATGATCCTGAGCTAAAATGCTAGTAGAGCCATGCAATAATTATAAAAGTGCAATTTACTATAGATTGTTTGAGATGTGATCTATATGACCGTTGAGATCAAGTGCACATAAAAAACTTTTTCGTATGCGTTATTGAATGTAAAACACTGAAAATCAAGCTTTTCTAATTTATATGGGAGGCTGGTTTTCAGTTACTTCTGTTTGGTTTAGGGGAAAACAACAGCAAATCAGTTAAGACTTTTTTTGACTGGCTTAAATTGTACGGATGTTTTTTATTGCATATTATTTTTTCAGTTGATTTAAATTGTCCTACCTTCGATTTCATTATTTGATGTGAAAATTTTTGATGAAATATATTCGAAACGTTTAATATGAAGCTGCCATACATTAACCCAAATATAAAAAAATTGAAAACGAATAAATTAAATAAAACCTCATTCAATTTATGAAACTTGACTCCAACCGTTTATTCCTTATGGCTTTAGCAAGCACATTATTCCTTCTCATCGCATGTGAAGATGACGATGCTAACCCTGCAACAGGTGAGCCTACTAACAGCGCACCAACATGTACCATAACTAGTCCGGAAGGTGGCGCGGAATTCACACAGGGCGACACCATTACCATTGCGGTAGAAGCGTTAGATGAGGATGAAAATATTCAGGAAGTAAAGTTCTATGTAAATGATACTGAAATTGGTTCAGTTAGCAGTTTTCCTTATCGTTTTGACTGGTACACCAGTGAAGAAGAACCAGATTCTTATACCGTAAAAGCTGAAGCCATCGATGAGCAGCAAGCGAAAGCTATTGATGAGACGACACTAGCAATAGTTACCTCAGGAAGTGCTCCCGTTGCAACCTTTGAAGTAGACCAAACCAATATAGCTGAAGGCGAACCTGTATCCTTTACAGACCAATCTGCCAACGACCCTACTTCCTGGAGTTGGGATTTTGGAGATGGAAGCACTAGCAATGAGGCAAGTCCTTCACATACATACAATAGTGTAGGCTCCTATTCCATAGAATTAACCGTTTCCAATGATTACGGTTCCCACACCGAAACCAAAACAGATTTTATTAGGGTTTTAACCGGAACTGTCACAGATGTCGATGGAAACGATTACAATACAGTACTTATTGGTGATCAGGTATGGATGGCAGAAAACCTCAAAACCACTACCTACAACGATGGCACAGCCATAAACCTTGTCGAAAACTCCTTGTACTGGGAAAATAACACCAATGGTGCATATTGCTGGTACAACAATGACGAAGCAACCTATGCCGATACACACGGGGCGCTTTACAACTGGTACGCCGTAAATACCGGAAACCTGTGTCCGGATGGCTGGCACGTACCCACCGATGAGGAGTGGACAGCCCTGGAGCGTTTTATTGCTTCCGACGGGCACAACGGAACTGAAGGAAAAGCCCTGAAATCCACTACCGGCTGGGAATACAATGGAAATGGTACCGATAATTATGGCTTTAATGCCCTTCCTGAAGGTGCCCGCAATGAAACAGGACCGTTTTATGATTTTGGAAACAATTGTTACTGGTGGAGTGCTACAGATACCACTTCCTCCAGTGCTATAAAACGAGGTCTTTTATTCGATAACGATCGCGTGTACAAGACCGATGGTAGTATAAGAGATGGCGTTTCGGTTCGTTGCCTAGTGAATAATTAATTCGACAATGAAAAAGAGACCCAAAATAATAATTCAATTGTCGACAACCGACAAATTGGTTGAAATTCGGGGGTTGATTTCAATATTTGCCATTTGGGTATTGGTCATTCTGAGCTACTCTAAATTACCTGACTCTATCCCGATACATTACAGTGTAGATCCGCAGGTAGAGAACTTGGGTGGGAAACCCCGCATTTTTGCTTTACCAATCGTAGCGACACTTCTTTTTATTGGGTTAACACTTCTAAACAAATAGCCTCATACATTGAATTATCCTTCCACGGTTACTTTAAATAATGCCGGTAGCAGATATACAAATGCGACATGAATCATCCGATTTTTAAACCTAATCATTGGAACAGCATTCATTGATGCCATAACGGGAAAAGATGATATCGAAACCGCCACGGATGGATTTGTGAGGAGCATAAAAGATTGATGGTTACATTGGTGTGTATTGTGCATACTATGCTGACCATTCACCCCCAATATGTAGAAAACAAAAAATGTAGTAACTACTAATTTTCTCATAATCTTTGGCTCGATTTGGATTCTTTCAAAGGTAAAGATTTTTGAATACTAATAAAAGAAAATATTGTTGTGATATCAAGATGAGATAATTAGAATAATTTTATTTCCATTCATTTGGTTCCTTTTTTTTGTAAATTGTAATTTGGTAGTTTGAATATTAACACTATGAACCTATTTGAATTATTGCAAAACAATAAAGGCACCGTTTTTTCTGCTCTGGGGAAGGAACTGGCGAAAATGAGGTAGACTGGATATTGGAGGCTTTTTATAGTATTGTAGACCATCTAGATGATGAGGCGAAAGAACTTATAAAACGCAATACTGAACTGTATGCCGATGCAAAGAAAAATGCGACCCGTAAGAGGGTAGAGAAAATTTTGAAAAAGATAAACTGAAATAATTATGCGACAAGACCACGAATTACCCGAAGCCACACAAAAATGGGGATGGAAATATCACCATCTGGGTGTCCCTACAACTGTGAAAATGCCCAATGAAAAGTATTTGCCCCAGTTTAAATTCTATGTCTCAGGTTTTTATTCAAGTCCTTATGGTGTGGAGTGGATGCGCTTTGAAGATGATAGTCCTATACATCCTCTAATTCAAAAAGTACCGCATTTGGCATTTGTGGTTGATGATCTGGATGTAGAATTAAAAAAACACAGGTTTAATATTCTAACGCCACCAAATCCTCCTTTAGAAGGGCTGAGAGTTGCAATGATAGAGCATAATGGCGCACCCATTGAGTTGATGGAGTTTGAAAGAAAAAGGAGTTAGAAAACTATTTCGCCAGTTCCATCACCATTTCCCAAAATCGCTCATAAGGAATAATTTCGTAGGCATCTGGATATTTCGGTGATACTGACCCCATATATAAAACGTTTTACCGGAGACGGTGTTTTTGTAAGCAAATACCATTAGGTCGTCAGAAGGTAAGGGGAGGCGAACGAAGCGATCTGTTGTAAATGCAAGTTTCCATTGAATATTTATCCCGTATGCCGCTAAAAGCGGCTATGCGGGGCGCATCGCTGATTGGGCTGTATGCCTCGCCAGCCGGGCGTTGGGATTCCCCTTCAGGGGCTACGGTCTATACTTGCGCGTCCAACCTTTTCTGCCTAATTCATTGTGAAACTTCAATCGGGTTTTTACATCGGACGAATATCCGATGTAAATTTTATCGTAATCACGGGAATACAAAACATAAACTGTAAACATAACTTCATGAAAATAAAAAAGGTCGGAATGATTAATTCCGACCTTTGATTTGGTAGCGGGGGAAGAGCCCGTCCGCCAGCTGGCGGATATGAGCCCGATGAGCCCCCTTATTTTATGG
>JAWOEM010000126.1:0-13508 GCA_046482785.1 Salinivirgaceae bacterium | reverse complement strand
TCCGCGAGATGTTGAGCTTTCAGATATTGACTACATCGATTATAAAAAGTTTTCTGCCCGTTTTTCTAACTTATTGCATCTTCACAAAACGGATTATAAATCTTATCCGGTTTTTGCTTTTGCTTTTTGCGAAACCACAGCGGCCGACAGCGATGAGATTAATCATTTTCTGCATTCGAACCTAATGGAATATATTGTGTTGAAGTAGGCGGAGGGAGACTTTTTTCGGATTCAATAACCAAATATTGTGCTTATAGTAATATAGGGTTGGGTTATCAATGAATTAGCCCTGAAATTTTATTCCATTACGGTGGCTGTAATGGATCGTGCTCCGCCGGCATTGCGAAACTCACAAAGGTAAATTCCTTGCCATGTGCCCATTAATAAGCGTCCATTTTGTACGGGAATTGTAAGTTCAGTGCCAAAAATCGACGACTTTATATGTGCAGGCATGTCGTCTGACCCTTCCATTGTGTGCAAAAAATCCGGGTAATCTTCTGGCACGAGGTCATTAATAAATTGCTCAAAATCGTCTCTAACTGTTGGATCGGCATTCTCGTTAATGGTAAGTGCAGCTGAGGTATGGTTCAAAAATAGGTGCACCAAACCCTCGCTGGGTAAATCCATTAGCTGGTTTTCAATTTCATTTGTGATGAGATGAAATCCACGGCTACGAGGTTTTAGTCGTATGTTGCTTATTTTTATCATGTTAGCTGTCCATTTTTTTCACACCTATCGAAATATCAGATTTTAAATCTTCCTGCACGTGTAAACCACACTCTTTGTGTTCGGGGTTTTCCCACCACCAACGGCCTGCACGTACATCATCGCCGGGTTTTATTGCGCGGGTACAGGGTTGGCAGCCAATACTCGGGTAGCCTTCGTCGTGCAGTGCATGGTATGGTACATGGTTAACGGTTATGTAGTCCCATACTTCTTGTTCGCTCCAATTAATCAGCGGATTAATTTTCACCAATCCATTAGCTGCATCCCACTCAATAAGTTGTACGTTTTTTCGTGTTACCGATTGTTCGCGTCGGAGGCCACTAATCCATGCTTTTCGTCCGCTAAAAGCGCGTTTCAAGGGTTCAATTTTTCGAATGTGGCAGCATAACTTGCGGTTTTCTACACTATGGTAAAACAGGTTTACCCCTTTTGCGGCCACCATATCCTCTACTTCCTTGTAGTTGGGGAAGTATGTTTTTATTTTAATGTTGTAGAATTCGTTTGTTTTATCAATCAGGTTGTAGGTTTCCGGAAATACGCGACCAGTATCGAGTGTGAAAATTTCTATTTTGTCATTTGTTTTCACAATCATGTCGGTAAGTACCTGATCTTCGGCGCCCATGGAGTTGGAAAATACCAGATCGGTGCCAAAATGCTCTATCGCCCATTTTATTACATCAAGGGGCTCTGCTCCTTCAAACTTTTTATTTAGTTTTTCAATTTCTTTCAAATCCATAGTTTCAAAAATTTAGGCAAAAGTACAGAAAAGCCGAAAATACCGCAAGCATTTTTATTGAAACATATTTTTTTCCCCTGAATTACGCTATATCAGCTGAAGAAGCCCATAAAATAGATGGATTTTAGCATGATATTTTCTGCAAACATTTTTTTTTCTTACTTTTGTGCTTCTTAATTACAGCCCAAGATAATAAAGAAAGGCTTATGGACAAATATGCAATAAAACATTTACGAGAATTAGAGGCCGAATCAATTTTTGTGATCAGGGAGGTGGCAGCACAGTTTGACCGCCCGGTGATGCTATTCTCAGGAGGAAAAGATTCAATTGTAATGTTTCACTTAGCGCGCAAGGCTTTTTGGCCTGCAAAGGTTCCCTTTCCGCTAATGCACATCGATACGGGGCATAATTTCGACGAAACCATTGCGTTTCGCGATAATTTAGCCAAAAAAACCGGCACACAGATAGTGGTAAAATATGTACAAGATACCATTGACGCAGGTAAAGTTGTGGAAGAAACTGGCTTCGATGCCAGTCGGAACATGCTGCAAACAACCACCCTGCTCGATGCAATTGAGCAAGAACAGTACGATGCAGCCATGGGTGGTGGTAGGCGCGATGAAGAAAAAGCACGAGCCAAAGAGCGTTTTTTCTCGCACCGCGATGACTTCGGGCAATGGGATCCGAAAAATCAACGGCCCGAGTTATGGAACCTATTCAATGGACGAAAAAATATGGGCGAACACTTCCGTATATTCCCCATTAGCAACTGGACCGAAATGGATGTATGGCAATACATTTTACTCGAAAATATTGAAATTCCTTCTATTTACTTTACGCACACACGTAAAGTATTTAAACGTAACGGTGTATGGCTTGCCTATGCGCCATTCATGAATTTACGCGATAGCGAACAGGTTGTTGACCGCCAAGTTCGATGCCGTACAATTGGCGATATCACAAATACAGGACTTACAGAATCGAAAGCCAGCTCGTTAGAAGATATTGTACAGGAAGTAGCTGCTACACGTACCACAGAGAGAGGCGCCCGAGCCGACGATAAACGCTCCGAAGCCGCAATGGAAGACAGAAAGAAAGAGGGTTACTTCTAAACAGGCAAAACAACTTTTTTAAAGTAGAAAAAATTATGAGAGACGAAAATTACCATACACAAACACACTCGACAGAAGGCTACCTGGATATGGAGTTGTTGCGCTTCACTACTGCAGGAAGTGTAGACGACGGGAAAAGCACACTTATCGGCCGACTTCTTTACGATAGTAAATCGATTTTTGAAGATCAGCTCGACTCTATTGAGCAGGCAAGTGTACGAATGGGGGCAGAAGGGACAAATCTCGCACTGCTCACCGACGGCCTCCGTGCAGAGCGCGAACAAGGAATTACAATCGATGTGGCATACCGTTATTTTGCTACTCCAAAACGTAAATTTATTATCGCCGATACTCCGGGGCACATTCAGTATACCCGAAACATGGTTACCGGGGGTTCTACTGCCAATGCCGCAATAGTGCTCATCGATGCACGAAACGGCGTGCTTGAGCAAACCAAACGGCATGCATTTATTGCAAGTCTTTTGCAAATTCCTCATGTGCTTTTGTGTGTTAACAAAATGGACTTAATCGATTTCTCACAGGAGAAGTACGAAGAAATTAAGAAAGATTTTAATGATGTGGCCGGGAAACTAAATATCCCCGACATTCATTTTATTCCAATTAGTGCCAAAGATGGTGACAATGTTGTAAATAAATCGGAAAATACACCTTGGTACGAAGGACCCACCTTATTGCATTTGCTCGAGACCATTAAAATTACCAGCGATCGAAATTACGACGATAAACGGTTACCCGTTCAGTATGTAATTCGTCCACAAAACGATAAATATCACGACTTTAGAGGTTACGCCGGGCGTGTGGCCGGAGGTGTATTCAAAAAAGGCGACAAAGTAGCCGTTATGCCAAGCGGCATAGAAAGTAAAATTAAAAGCATTCCTTCATTTAATGAGGAGCTCGATAGTGCATTTCCTCCATTGTCAGTTGTACTCGAACTCGAAGACGATATTGACATCAGTCGTGGCGATATGATTGTGGATGCTGCAAACAAACCGTATTCCACAACAGAGATGGATCTGATGCTTACCTGGATGAGCGAAAGACAAATGAACCCAGGAGGAAAGTATATTTTGAAACATACTTCCAACGAAGTGAAATGTAAAATTACAAACATTCATTATAGCCTAGATATTAATAAGTTGGAGATTAAAGATGAAGGAAAAGCATTTCAGTTAAATGATATTGGTCGTGTTTCAATTAAAACCACCAAACCTCTTAATTGGGATCCATATGTGAAAAATAGAATTACCGGTAGTTTAATTTTAATTGAAGAAGGAACAAATAACACGGTAGGGGCAGGAATGCTCATTGAACCGGGAAAATAGTTTGTTTCTTCAATAAGAGTTTTCTAGCCGCTTCTCATAGAGGCTGTTGAAATAGAACTTCAACCGTTTTGATCGAAATATTGTCGACCATACTAAGGTAGTATGAATCGATGATTGTGATGGACAAAACTGTAAGGTTCTTTTTTGGCAGCCTCTTTTTTTGTTGTTTGTCTTGAATCACTTGATCTATCGGAATACACGACGACTATTCTTTATAGCCGTTTTGGTTGTTGTGCCAAAATGGGAATGATTGATATTTTAATTGTTTTATGTGTTGATATATAGACGGTTAATGTGCTTTTCTGAATCTTAGGGGTGAAGTCCACATAATTATTTACTATCATTTTAATCAATCCATTGACCTTTAATTTCGGAGGTCATAAAAAAATACCTATTTTTATAGGGTTGTATTCTAAAAAAACACATTATGTCGCGTTTTACAGACATGTTCAAAATACGCCGTAGCATTCGGCGCAAAATGCTTTTCTCGATCTTTCTGTCATTTATTCTCATTTTAGGAGCAATGCTATCGTATATTGCTATAAAAATTGAGAAACTTGCGTTGAATAATGCCAAAGAGCTTGTGCATTCCTATGCATCAGGCTATGCTGTTTCGGTTCAAGATCAGCTGAATGCGCATATGGGCATGGCTCGGTCGTTTGGGCAGGCACTGCACAGTATTCCCGACCATGGTATTAAGCAAACCATGGAGCTTCAGAAAGATATGATGTTCCGCATTACGGAAAGAAACGATCCTTTTTTGGCAACATGGATTATTTGGGAGCGCCGTTTCTTCGATAGCGCCTGGACACTGCCATACGGACGTGGACGGTATACTGTTTATCGCGCCCCCTCTGGTTTAAAGTACCGTAGTGAACTACTCGATAATGAGGGCGACAAGGTGAATGGAGCTTATTACAAAATGAAAGTTTCCAAAGAGGAAACCATCATGAATCCTTATACATTCAGCTATTCGGGAAATGAAGATGACCAAATACTGGAAACCAGCATTTGTATTCCTATTTTAAAAGATGACGAATTTGTTGGATTGTCCGGTATGGATGTGAGCCTCGAAAGCTATCAGGAGGTGATTAACGATATTCAACCCATTGAAGGAAGTCAGCTCTTTTTAATTGCCAATGATGGAACATTTGTTACGCATCCCGACGAGGATAACCTTGGACGACCCTTTGTTGAAGTGTATGAAGAATTTGCCGACACACTCGATATTATGAAGACGATTTCTGTTGGCGACTTGTTGTCTTTTCAGTTTGGCCAAGAAAAATCTACGTATTATGTATTCCAGCCTGTACGCATTGGCAATACAAATACACCGTGGTCTATTCTAATGAAAGCGCCACTTGACAATATAATGCGCGAGGCACGAAATAATTTGCTATTTACGCTACTCGTTGGATTTGGAGGGCTTATATTGTTAATTGTTGTGGTTTACATTATTAGCGGATACATTACCCGCCCGGTAAAATATACCACGCGTGTTTTGCAAAAACTTGCCAAGGGCGACCTTGAGAATACAACAAAACTCCATGTAACATCTGGCGACGAGCTGCAAGAAATGTCAGATTCTATGAACACCCTAATGGATGGATTGCGGCATACAGCCGATTTTGCCCGAAATATAGGCGAAGGTGAGCTCGATGTTGAATACCAATTGCTTTCCGATCGCGATACGCTTGGCCATGCTTTACTCGATATGCAAAATAGCTTGAAAAATGCCAGGAAACAGCAAATTGAACGTGAAAAGGTTGAGAAACAACAGAATTGGGTTACCGAAGGATTGGCTAAGTTTGGCGACATTCTTCGTAAGAATAATGAGAACCTCAATCAGTTGTCGTTTCAAATAATGAAAAATTTGGTAGACTACACCAAAGCCAATCAAGGATGTATTTACGTTCGCTCCGAAAATGAAAGCAAAGAGTTGTATGAACTTAAATCTGCCATAGCTTACGATCGAAAGAAGATGCTGAAAGACTCCATTGCCCCGGGTGACGGACTTGTAGGAAGAGTAGTTCACGAAAAGCTGACCATTTATATTACCGATGTGCCGGAAGATTATGTTCATATTACCTCTGGTTTGGGGAAAGCCAATCCCCGATCAATACTGATTGTACCATTAATATTAAACGATGATGTGTTTGGTGCGCTGGAATTGGTTTCGTTCAGCACGTTTGATAAATACGAGATTGAGTTTGTAGAAAAAATTGCCGAAAGTATTGCCTCTACCGTTTCCAGTGTTAAGGTAACCGAGCGTACCAATAAACTACTTGAAGAATCGCGGGAGCAGCGAGAAGTATTGTCGTCTCAGGAGGAGGAAATGCGGCAAAACCTTGAAGAGTTGGAGGCTACGCAAGAAGAGGCCGACCGACGCGACGCCGAGATGCAGGCGCTAATTCAGGCATTGGGATCGTCGGTGCTTATAACCGAATTCGATCTTGATGGAAAAATACAAAATGTTAATCAGAAGTGTGTGCATCTGCTGGGAATACAACAAAACAAAATGGTAGGTAAGCATCATAAAAGTATGGGGCTCGATAATACGACAACGCCAACAGCATATAAGAAATTTTGGGTCGATTTGCAAAATGGTCGTACCAAAAAGCGTATTTCGGAAGTCAATATTGCCGGAAAAGTGAAATACATCGATGAGAACTATGTTCCGCTGAAAGACTCTGAAGGAAATATTCATAAAATTGTGGCTATTGGGTACGATTTCACAAAAATTAAAGAACGTGAAACGGAAATTGAACGTCTAAAGGAGGAGTTGGATAACTTGAAAAATTCCTAATTCTATAAGCTACAACTTATTTCATGAGTTACAGGGCATTTAAGAAACTACATAAGCTGAATGATTTATATAATTAATTAATAAACATAAATAGATGTATAGATTTGAACCAGGAAGTTATCAAACACCATCGGGATTTACTCCTGCAATTGCTTGCTACAAGATAACCAAAAATAAAGAAGAAATATTTGAATATATTTTAACCAACATAAATGCGATAGAATTGACCGAACAAAAAGCAGTTGAAAGTGCTGAGAAATCATTAAATAAGGCATTTCAAAAAAGACAAAAAACAGGCAATGATAATGATGTAGCGCAATCTTTAAAATCAGATGGATTTATTAAAGTGGACAATCCTCAATTTGCAAAAGAATAAGTGAACACAGAGAAAAGAAATTAAGAAAGACTCGTTTATTATGAACTTAAAGATTGAAGATAGCGTAATTGTAAAACAAGGAACAAAAGAGCCTGATTCAGAAGAGTTTGAAATTGGAGGTTGGCAGGGACGAGTTGTAGAAATAGATACTGAGACTGATAAAGATAATATTCTGATTACAATAGAATGGGATTCTTTGACTTTGGAACAATTACCTTCTAATTTTATACAACAATCTGAGATTGATGGGCTTGATTGGAAAAACATGATTTTATATGAATCAGATATTGACAAAACAGTACCAAGAGATAAAAAGGAGAAGGTAAAAAAGATTCAAGATAAACTGTCAGATGAATATTATTGGGCTTCGCATGGAGATGAGGGGTTAAGGATTTCAAATGTATTAGGTAATGTGAAACGAAGTAATGAGATGAAGTGCTTTGAAATTTGGGATAAATACCTTGATGAAAACTTATCATTTCCAATTCCTGCAATAGTTGATGAATCTGAAGATAACTGGTTAATAAAAAGTGGAGATAAGCTTTTGATTAAATCATTATCCAATATTGTTGATATGTATGGGATTATTGCAAAGGTTAAACTTGAAAGAAAAACTTACGAGTATCCTCTTTGTGATCTAGAAGTCATAGATGTAAAAAGTAAAGATTATCAATTGATTAACGATTATAGGATTTGGTTTGCTAATAGATGATTAACCAAAAAAACCTGTAATAATGTATATGCAAATATGCGAAATAGTAGTAAACTCAACGGTTGTAGCTCGCTTCAAATTTTAACGGTTTGATAGGTTTGAAGCCCGCAATCGCCCACATTTGCATATACCCATCCGGTGGTGGAAAATGTATACCGCACCTCGTGGTTTCTTCTTGTTGAGCTGTAGGATCCTTTTCTTAACGCACTGAAATTAATCCAAATCTATTCATTCAGCATGCCCGGAAAAAGAATGCTTTAAATTTGTAACTTTTAGTATTAACGGGCGTCTTATTCAAGTGAAAACAAAATTTAAATCAAATGAAAAGAATTATTTTAATTGCAGCTTTATTGGCTTATGCCTTTGGTGCATTTGCCGAAAATGAACCAAAAATTGTACGTTACACCCTTGAAAATGGGTTGACGGTTATTTTAAAAGAAGACAATCGGCAGCCCAAAGTTTTCGGAGCTGTTATTACGAAAGCAGGAGCCAAAGACGACCCCGAAGATGCCACAGGAATGGCTCATTATCAAGAGCACATGCTGTTTAAAGGCACTCAGACGTTGGGAACAGTCAATTGGGAAAAGGAAAAAGTGCATATCGATAAAATTTTTGAATTGTACGATGAGCTTGGCCAAACCAAAGACGATTCTGCACGGAAAGAGATTCAGCAAAAAATTAACGAAGAATCGGTGAAAGCCAGTGAGTATTCCATCTTGAATGAAACCAGTTTTCTGATTAATGCCATGGGTGGAACACGCCTGAATGCAGGCACCGGCCCCGACCAAACCATTTATTATAATCAGTTTCCACCAAACCAGATCGAAAAATGGATCGACTTATATGCCGAACGCTTCTACAAACCGGTGTTTCGGTCGTTTCAGTCGGAACTGGAAGTGGTGTACGAAGAAAAAAACATGTACGACGACCAGTTTTTTAGCGGGTTAATTGACTCGTACAATAAAAAGTTTTTCAAAAACCATCCGTACGGTCAGCGCTCAATTATTGGTACAACCGATGATCTGAAAAATCCGTCGCTTACCAAAATGTATCAGTTCTTTGAGGATTGGTATCGCCCCGGAAATATGGCGCTTGTGATGGTTGGCGATTTTAATATTGACGAAGTTAAACCGCTTATTGCCCAAAAATTTGGTAAATGGGAAGCCGGCGAAGTGCCGGAACATAAAACCTACGAAGAGGAACCATTTGATGGTCGCGAATTTTTGAAAGTTCGTAAGTCGCCAATTCCGCTCGGCGTAATTGGGTTTCGGGCACCCGGCCAAAAGAGCGACGATGCATTGGGGTGGGAGGTAACCATGAAAATTCTCACCAATAATGCACAATCCGGCCTCCTCGATGAGCTAATGGTCGATAATGACATGCCGCTGGCAACAGCCTTCAATATGCCATACTTCGATTATGGCGAAACGGCTCTGCTGTATTTTCCCGGTTTCTTCAAACGACTGAAGAAGGGCGAGAAAAAAATAATGAAAAAAATTGAACTGCTTAAAAATGGTGAATTCGATGAAACGCTGCTTCAATCTGTAAAAGATGAAATGTATAAATCGTATCAGCTGGAGCTTGAGTCGATTGAAAGCCAAGCGGTAGAGCTTGCTTATACATTTTCAATGGATAAAGACCCGCTTGAAGTGTACAAACGCCCCGATAAAATAAAGGCAATATCCAAGCAAGATATTGTTGAATTGGCCAATAAGTATTTTACCGAAAACCGTTTGGTGATGTACTCGAAAATGGGATTTCCCAAAAAGGAAAAGCTCGAAAAACCCGGATACGAGCCTGTGGTGTCGAATACAAATGCCAAATCGCCCTATCGCGAAAAATTTGAAGATATTCCGGCCACACCTTACCAGCTTGAGCCAATTGATTTAGAAGAAGAAATTACCGTTACCGATATTTCTGATAAGGTGCATTTGCGTTATGGTCCAAATCCGTTAAACGATATTGCGGAGCTAACCATCCAGTTTAATAAGGGTAAAAAACAGGATTTGATGCTCGATTATGCGCTTATGACCATGAACGATGCCTCGCCGGAGGGAATGGAACTTGGCGAATTTAAAAACTTGATGGGCAAAACTGCTTGTACGTATCGTTTTTATGCTACAGATAATTATGTTGTTCTTAAAGTAAAAGGCCCGGAAGATCGATTGCCCGAAGCGTATGCTTTGCTTAATCAATTATTAGAAAACCCGTCTATATCGAAAGATAAAATTAAGCAGCTTTACAAGCAGGTGAAGATGGAGCGTAAAATGGAGAAAACAGAACCCGATATGATTGCCGGCGGATTGTTTAGCTATTTACGATTTGGAGAAGAATCTGAATATTTGAAACGGTTGGGCAAGAAAGAATTGAAAAAACTAAAGCCCGAAGATTTAATTGAACCATTTAAAGATGCCATTAAATACGAAGCCGATTTATTTTATATTGGCCAAAATAAACCGGAAGAGGTGACGAAACAATTGGTTGATAATTGTGCGTTTTTATCGAAGGTTAAGCTTGCCGGTAAAGGAAATGAAGGTCCCGATTACAAGAAATACAACAAGAATCAGGTGTTCTTTATTAATCATGATAATACAAACCAGAGCAAGGCATTTTTATTTATCAATCAAGATAAAGTGAAGCCGGAAGAGGTGCCAATGGTTGAGGCGTTTAATATGTATTTTGGAGGAGGTTTTTCAGGTTTGGTGTTGCAAGAAATACGCGAATACCGCAGTATGGCATATTCGGCCGGAGCAAACTATGCTAAACCAGAGCACAAAGACCACGATGCATTGTTTGTGGGATATGTTGGCACACAGTGCGATAAAACCATCGATGCGCTTACCATATTTAACGATCTTATTCGTGATATGCCGAAAAAACCGGAGCGTATGGACATGATTAAGGAGTATTTGGTGAATTCGGCCATAACAAAAAAGCCCGACTTTAGAAGTTTGCCCTACATGCATCGCTACTGGAATCACATGGGGTACGCCGGCGATCCGCTTCCCGAACGTGTTGAAGCTTACAAAAACCTTAATTTTGATGATGTAGTGAAATTCTGGAAAGAGAAAATTAAAGATCGTGCCGTTGTGTTGGCGGTAGTTGGAAACAGTGAAGATATCAGTATGGACGAATTGAAAAAGTTTGGCGAAATACAGGTGAAAGAATGGGAGGACGTTTTTAAAGAATAGGTACCGATAATTCTATAGATCAAAAAAAAGTCCGGTAGTTGCTTTAACTGCCGGACTTTTTTTATGTGTTCGCGCGCTTTATTTTATTCCGTTTTTATAAAACGTTCTACGTGTATGGTTGTATTGTCAAATTGCATTTGTAGAAAGTATACGCCTGATTTTAATGCGCTTACATCAATTGTGCCTTCGTTATTAAGCGTTTGACTTAAAATTATCCGTCCTGCCATATCTAACACCACAATGCTTTCGGGTAGTTCGCCATCAATTTTTAGCATTCCACTGGTTGGGTTTGGGTATACCGAGCGTTGAGTAGCGTTAAATGCTTCCAATCCAACTTCGGTAGTTATATTTACCGAGTATTCGGTTGCAGTACTGTCTTCTGCAATTACTGTATAAAGCACGCTTTCGGTAAAATCGTGCATCGTGATGCCGCTTTCCTGAATCTGCTCATTTACATAAACATGGGCGTATAAACTTGCCTCAAAGTGTGGAGTTAGTGCACTTAAATCGGTTCCTTCGGGCAATTCGAGTTGTACTTCTCCGGCTTCGTGGTCGATCTCTGCTGTGTATGAACTTTCGTCCATTATTATTGAGAAACTAACCAGCTGGTTTTCGTTGCTTAGCACGTAAATGGGTTCGTAAAAAACCTCGCCCAGCGATGCGTTATCGGCTACATCAACAATACCCTCAGCGGCTTCTTCCGTAGAGGTTGTTCCCCAGTAATTGTTTTGCGCGTAAATTTCTCCGGCAGTATTGTTGTATAGGTTGTAAACTGTACCACCGTTCCCATTGTCATAAATATAATTGTGACCAATATTTACCGTGTCGGCGCCCAGTTGTCCCAAATTTGGCGAAGCACTTGTGGGAATGCTTATTCCCCATAGGTTACCGGTAATGGTGTTGTGTGCAACAATGGCTTCTGCTCCGCTGTAAAAACTAATTCCTGAGCCTCCATTCATTGGGTTTTCTTCCAAATTATTGTCAATAATGCGGTTGTGTGTAATGGTTGAATTTACATTTCCCTGGATATTCATACCGTACCGATTGTTCGTAATCAGGTTATGCTCAACCACTGCCGAAACACTTCCACCTGCTAGCGTTGCCAAACTTATGCCTCCGGTATTATTGTAGAATCCGTCGATGGTATTTCGCTGAATAATAATGTCTTTTACGCCATCGCTCGTTCCCAGATTTATTTGCGGGCGGTTTCCGTTTTCGGTATTGTTTCTGTAAAAATAGCTGTTTGTGATGGTTGGCGACGATAATGCTGTAGCAGATGAGGCAACGCCTGAACGTGCATTGAGAATAAAATCGCACGAATCTATTACCGGACTCGATTGCAGCATGTTTATTGCGCCACTGCCATTGGCAGCTGTAGCTTTATAAAACGTACATTTCTTGATTGTTGCATCGGAATAAAGCAGTTTTAATCCACCGCTGTGCATGAAATGGATATTCTCAATAGATGAGCCATTGCTCTCGTCGAATGTTATGCCTTCGTAACCTAAAAGTGTGTCGACAGCCGTAAATACCGCATATTCAGCCGGATTGGCAAGCATTACACCTTCGATACGCAAGAGTCCGTCAGTTGCAAAAAATACGGTATCGTTGGTTTCTACCTGAAGCGTATCGTTGGCCGAAACGGTTATTTCGCCGTTTAATTGGTAATTTCCGTTTACAACCTGAACCTGATCAGTAGCTTCTGTCAAATCGGCAAAGTTTAATGCAATGCCTGTTCCTCCTGTGCTGTATTGGCCATATGCAATTGTTGTTGCAAATGCCAATATTACTAAAAATACATTTTTCATTGGTTGGTTATTTTTTTGGTTCATAATGTGTTAGTATGCTCAAACAAATTTGTGTAAAATTAGTTTACACATTTGCCGATCTCCTAATGGAGCAAATTTACTGCCAGATGTTACCTAAATTCCGCAAGGAATACAAAGATAGACTAATACCTAAATTCCGCACGGATTTAATTTTTTAAGGTCAAAATCCGTGGGGAATTTAGGTTAACCCCGATTTAGAAAATCACTCATTTGGGTGAAGAATGAAACCGAATGAGATGATTTACTTAATCGAATTCGCAAGGAATACAAAGATATATTGTATAATTCTTTGCGGATTTTGGGTAATATTTAAAATTTTATGATGCAAAAAATTATAGCAGTTTTGATTTTGGGACTATTCTCAATTGGAGAGTTTTATGGACAGGATTTCAAAAAAGTCCAGTTTCAAGTCGATTTTGGTACCACGCTGACTCTTCCATACATAAAATCGATAGAGACCCTTCCTCATTTTGATCGTAACCCACAGACAGATTATGGTTCGGATTTTGGGTACTTTTTTGAGATTCTGATGTCGTACAATTTCAATAGCAACTACGCCATCAGCACCGGATTGAACTACAATTATTTATCGCTTAAAATAACCGATAAAGCCGGATTTATTGAAAATAAGGGGGAGTTGACAAATTCATACCTGACTTTTCCCGTTTTTATAACCT
>JAWOEM010000080.1:0-6036 GCA_046482785.1 Salinivirgaceae bacterium | reverse complement strand
TATTGAAACAGGGATTATACATACACCTTTTATTGATGCAGAACCAGGAGGATTGGTACACCATGCTCATCAGACCCACAAATAAATTTCACATCTTTACCCAACTGGCGCAAATAGCGCACATAAATATCAGAAGGCACATAAACCCCGGCCAAATGCCCAATATGCACAGGGCCATTGGCATAAGGTAGCGCAGAAGTTATTAAAAAACGTTTGTATTCCATAATTCGATTTTTAAGCAATGTTTTTTTTAACGAACCAATTATTGTAATTTCGTGCCAAAACGCACCCGTGCTTTTGAAGATCTTTTGACATTTTTTGCTTGCGGCTGTCTTTTATGAAAACTTAAAAGCCAGCCAAAGAAAAAAAACAAAAACCCTTTGAACACTTGAAAAAATCAATGAAAAGGGTGGCAATTTTATTTGATGTCAACCGAAAATTCCACTTCAAAAAAGCAGGTCACAAATATAGCGATTCACTTCAAGTTATAAAACTGAATGTATGACTATTACTAATTTTATTCGCCCCAAACCGCTTAAACAAAACGGCACTGTAGGTATTTTATCGACTGCCCGCGCCATAATGCCCAACGAGCTTGCACAGGCAACAGAACTCCTTAACCAACGACAAATCAACGTTGTGCTGGGCAAATCCATTGGAGTTCGTGAAAATCAACTGGCCGGCTCCGACGCTTTGCGTCTGGCCGATTTTCAGGAGATGCTCAACAATGACGCTATCGACGCAATAATTTGTGCCCGGGGTGGCTACGGAACAGCGCGTTTTCTGGACAAGGTGGACTGGACAAAATTTCGAAGCAATCCCAAGTGGATTTTGGGTTACTCAGATATTACCGCACTCCACAATACCATTAGTCAACTGGGAATAATGAGCTTACACGGCATTATGCCCGTAAACGTAACCGACACAGAAAGCAACCAAGCCTTCAATGCTGCCATTGACATTATGATGGGGCAAAACCAATTCGAAATACAACTACCGGAACACAAACTTAACACCCCTGCTCCAACACATGGCATCCTTACCGGAGGCAACCTTTCGATGCTCTACAGTTTACGCGCCACACCATATGATATTGAACCTTCGGAGAAAATTCTTTTTATCGAAGACCTTGACGAATACCTTTACCATATCGACCGTATGATGGTAAACTTGCGTTTAGGCGGTATTTTTTCTAAAATAAGTGGTTTAGTGGTGGGCGGCATGACCGACATGAACGATAATTCGATTCCTTTTGGACAAGAAGGCGAAGAAATTATTAAATCGCAAGTCCCCTCCGACTTACCATTGTTTTTTGGCGCCTCATTCGGGCACATGAAAAAGAACCTGCCAATGGCCTGCGGAGCAATGGCTAAAATATCTAAAAAAGGCAACAACTATTCACTAACTTATTCACTATGAGCAAGCAATCGGAACTTGGAAAATGGGGCGAGGTAATGGCAACAAATTTCTTCGAAAAAAATGGATTCACCATTGAAGCCAATAATTACAGATGGCGCAAAAAAGAAATCGACCTGATTGTAAGCAACGATAGAGATATTATTTTTGTGGAAGTTAAAACACGCACCGTAGGCATTCTCTCGGCACCCGAAGATGCACTCACAAATGCAAAAAAGAAACATTTGTTAGCTGCCGCAAATGCATACATCGAAGAAAACAACATCGACAAAGAGGCGCGGTTCGATGTGATAACCATTTGGAGCAATGGCACTGAGCATAAATTAAAGCATATACCCAACGCATTTGGACCACAATGGTAAAAATTGGATTAAAAAAATTTGTTACTGAACTAACAGACGACCTGTTAGGGCTCATCTGGCCATCGATTTGCAGCAGCTGCGGCGAGCGGCTTTTCAAGCACGAAGACACGGTGTGCGCCGATTGCATTATGAAATTGCCCCGCACGCATTTTCATTTATGGAAAGAGAATGACTTTCATCAACTTTTTTGGGGACGAACACACGTAAAATACGCAACCGCTTTTTACTATTTTCTAAAGGAAAACAGGTTTCGCAAGCTCATTCATAAATTAAAATATCAACATGAACCGCAAATTGGTGTTGTGCTGGGGCGCGAATTTGGTTATGAAATTGCCAACTCGGTTTTTAACGAAGTCGATATGATTGTCCCCGTACCTCTACATCCGAAAAAAGAACACATACGAGGCTACAACCAAAGTTACATGGTAGCTCTAGGCTTAAGTCAAGGCATGGATAAACCTATTGACACAAAAAACTTCGTTCGAAATGTGCACACCGAAACCCAAACCCGCAAGGGTCGGTACGAACGATACGAGAATGTAAAATCGATTTTCGAAGTTAAGAACGAAAGTGTATTCGCCAAAAAACACATTTTGGTTGTTGATGACGTAGTTACAACCGGCTCCACCTTAGCATCGTGCGTAGATACGCTCCTCGAAGCCGGCGCTACCCACGTATCGCTGGCAACATTGGCCATAGCCAAAGAGTAATACTACTCCTCAATCCAAGCTATAATCGCTTCATCTTGTGGGTCGGTGCGCGGCGAAAAAACCTTAGCCAAGGTTCCGTCGGGATTGATCAAATATTTTTGAAAATTCCACTTCACCTTTGAATCCTCAACGCCGTTCAAGTCCTTCGATGTAAGCCATTTATACAGCTCGTGCTGATCGTCTCCCTTCACCGATATTTTACTCATCATAGGGAACGTTACGCCATAATTTTCCTGACAAAAAGCAGCAATTTCAATATTTGTACCCGGCTCCTGATTCATAAAATTGTTTGCAGGAAAACCTATAATGACAAACTTATCGCCCCCATACTGTTGATACAAAGCCTCCAGCCCTTCGTATTGAGGTGTTAGACCACACTCAGAAGCTGTGTTGACAATCATTACTTTTTTTCCGGCCAAATCGCTCATTTTAAATTCATTGCCCTGAATATCGGTTACCGAAAAATTGTGCACTGTTTTTTGCTGTGCTGCTCCTATCGAAAAAATTGCCATCAGCAAAACAAATGATACTATACGCATAAACTATTATTTTAGATTGATTTACATATAAAAATTGCACTAGAAAAACCAGATAAAACATTTCTGCTAGTTCGCCGCAATTCCACATGAAACACATATCGGTTCATTATGTTTATAAAAACATGCATCACATCTGCTAATAAGTTTACACCAAAAAGAAATGTGCGCAAATTAAAAACAAAAAACAACTCTTATTTATATTGATTTTAAACAAGCACGTAAAAACTTAATTTTATGATGATTATAGCGATAAAGTAAGGGTTTTCCGTAGTTTTTTCTGCATAAAGAATACCTTACTTTTGTTTTAGATTTTTGAAAATTTAGTGAACAAAAACTCCGTTTTTTTTCAACATTAAACCTCAAAAAACAAAAGGTTATGAATCGACACATAACATTTTTACTCATACTTCTGTTAGCCTTTTCATTTAATTTTTACGGCCAAAGCGTTCGCAAACACCGTAAAGTTGGCGAGAAACTAATGGAAGCACAAAATTACGAAAGAGCAATAGACGAACTTAGCCGGGGACTTGAACTAGCTAAATCTGATGAAAAAACACTCGTACTACGCGCCGAATGTTACAAAAAAACCAATCAGCCAGAAAAGTTATTGGATGACTACAAATCGCTTCACCAGTTTTACCCGAAAGATGAAACCTACATGCTCAATGCATCGGAATTGCATTACCAATTGGGTAATTACAAAGATGGATTGGTACTCGCTGAGAAGGCACTTTTGCGTAAACGCAAAAACTTCCGAGCCAACATGCTAAAAGTAGACCACCTTGCTGCTTTGAACAAATACAAACAGGCGCGCAAAGCAGCTTCCGATCTCCTGAAGGTCGATTTGAACGAACAAACATACATTCGAACAGCCACGGTAGATTATGCACTTGAAAACTATCGCGATGCCGAAATATTTTTCCGAAAAGCCCTACAACTCAACAATAAAAACATAAATACGATCATTTGGCTAGCCAAAACACTAGATAAAAGAGAAAAATACCGAATCGGGTTAGCCCAATGTATCGAAGCCATTAGAATAGATCCCCGAAATATCGAGGTTTACGAAGTAAAAAGCATGATTAACGAACATACACTGAATTTCAATGATGCGATTGATGATTTAAATCGGATATTGGCATTAAACCCTAAACATCTAAAAACTTATTTTAAACGAGCGGAATTATACAAAAAAATAAATGAAAACAACAAAGTGGTAGCCGATTGGAAAAAAATAATTGAGCTTGACCCGACCTATTTTCAAGCCTACGAAAACTTGGCTAAACACTATAACGATAAAAACAACGATAAGGAAGCTGCAAAATACTATCAGCTAATTGTTGAAAACTTTTCGGGCATGCCTGCATACACCGAAAAATTAGCCGAAGCACGAAAAATGATCATTACGCTCAACCCGGAAACAAACGCACCGGAAATCACCCTAAGTTCGCATAGTGAGGACAACGGCAAAATTGAATTTGCTTCTGAGGGCGAAAAACTCGTGTTTACAATTTCAGACGAATCAGAAATTCAATCAGTATCGATTAACGATAAGAAGTCAAAGCCAGATAAACCGACCAATAAATTTCAAGCCGTTCATTACGCAAATTCTACAAGTGAACGAATAAAAATTTCTGCAACCGATATTCATGGTAATACGGCAAAAAAAATAGTTCAGGCTAATACAAAGCAGCAGCAAATAGTTCAGTCAAACCAGTATGCAAGTATTGGAAATGCAGCGTACAAATTTACTCCCAACTGCGATGTAGATAAAGACATTCCGGAAACAGGTGTAGAATCGAAGTACACATTTGCACTAATAATTGGAAACGAAGACTACGCAACCAAACAAGGCGGGCTAAGAAGTGAGGTCAATGTTGATTACGCCCGAAATGACGCCCATGCATTTAAGCTTTATGCAGAAAAGATTTTGGGTGTAACTGATAGTCGCATGAATTTTTTAACAGATGCCACATCAGGTGAGATGCGACAGGCAATTGACAAGTTTTTGCTCCTAATGGAGAAAACCAGAGGCAAGGGTACATTCTACTTTTATTATGCAGGCCATGGTCTGCCGCACGAAAAGACTAAAGAGCCCTACCTTATTCCGGCCGATATGAACGGTAAAAACCTGAACGGCGCCATTGCCCTAAACAGCTTTTACGAAGAAATGGCAAAGCATAAAACAAAAAAAACGGTTGTATTTATTGATGCATGTTTTAGTGGTGGTGCCAGAAACACTCCTCTGGTAGCCGCACGCGGAGTGAAAATTGTGCCCCGAAAAACAAAATTGAAAGGCTCAATGGTCGCTTTTTCCGCGAGTAATGAAGACCAATCATCACTGCCTTACCACAAAAAAAAGCATGGGATTTTTACCTATTTTTTACTCAAAAAACTAAAAGAAACCCAAGGCAAAGCTACATTGAAAGAAATTACAGACTATGTTAAAGAACAGGTCGATATTGAGTCCATTCTCATCAACGACAAAGAACAAACACCCTTTGTTGGAGTAAGCCCCTCATTGGGCAATAGTTGGCACAACTGGACTTTTATCGATTAACAATTTTCCCTATCCCTATCCCTGACCCTGCAAGCCTCAACATTTGGTTTGCAGGGTCTTTGTTTTAAAAATTAAAACAAAAAGATTACAACCAATTTCATTTTTTGTTTCTGTTAAGCGAATACGCAAAAAGATTTAACAATTCAATACGGATTTTTACGGGTTTTACAACCAGCTAAAATAAAGACGCTAATAATTGAGTAACGGTTAACACTCAAAAAAGCCCCCCGGTTCGAAAGAATACGGGGGCTTTTGAATTTTATACCTTCCATTCATTGTCACCCAAAATCCGCAAAGAATTATACAATATATCTTTGTATTCCTTGCGAATTAACTGCGTTGAGCTCGTCAGGCTAAACCTGACTCGGTTCAATTAAGTAAATCATCTCATTCGGTTTCATTCTTCACCCAAATGAGTGATTTTCTAAATCGGGGTTAACCTAAATTCC
>JAWOEM010000039.1:0-6241 GCA_046482785.1 Salinivirgaceae bacterium | reverse complement strand
GATACAGCTTCGTATGTAACTTTGCCACTTATTGGTGATGGAACTTCGCAATTTTTTACTAATGGTGGAACTTATTTAATTAACCTCCAGTTCAATGGAACATATTTGGATCACATTGATCGTCCACAGACATGGTATATTGGCGGTAATGATGACCAAAAAATTGCTAGTGGCGGAGCTATGTTAGTGCCTGGTGGTGCTCCTTATGATGATGTAGGTTGGCTTAAAGAGTATCCGGGTATTGCACTTCATATGAGCTTTCAAGATGAATATCCTTATGCTGAGTATGAAACTACATTCTCTGTGACTTCTTCTGATGGTGCTGTTTATGAAGGTGCTACAGTTACTGTAGCTGGTACTCAAATTGATACTGATGCAGACGGAAATGCTGTTTTCATGTTAGAAGATGGAGATTATCCTTATGCCGTTGATGCAGAAGGTCTTGATACTCCTGTAGAAGGTAGTTTTTCTGTGGCAGGTGCAGCCCAAACTATTGAAGTAGAATTGCCAATTTCTAGTATTTTTGCAATCAATACTGTTGATTTCAACATTTATCCAAACCCATCAAATGGTGTGTTTAACGTAGATGTTGACGGAAATGCAACTGTTACAGTAATGAACGCTGTTGGTCAGGTTGTAGAAAGCTTTACTACAAGTGGTTCAAAACAAATCAATCTGGACAATGTGAACACAGGTGTTTACTTTGTACGGGTACAGGTTGATAATAAAGTAGGAACAAAACAACTGATTATTCGATAAGCTTTTATCGATTTATAAACATAAAAGGAGGTGCAATTTGCACCTCCTTTTTTTATGTGTATACTTCTGGAAAACTGGTATGCTGTTCTAAAAATTCACAGATATTCCACCTAAGACAGAAGCGCCAATTTTATCGGCAAAAGCATATTGGCGTTTTTCTCCTCCTACAAGGTTTCTGCCTGTTACAAATAGTTTAAGTCCTTCCATAATTTGGTAATGAATCGATGCATTTAGCAGAATGTTGGCATCAACATTTTCTGTGTTCATTTCATTATTAATTGTAAGCGTTTGATGTCCGTAAAAATAGCTGTTTACATTAATGTTTAGCTTTTTCATTGGGTGGTAATTCATGTTTACCCCTCCGGTAAATGCAGGTGTTGCCGTGTGGTAAAAGTCAGAATGTGTTTCGCCGTCGCCATCGGTATCAATTTCATCGCCGTTTGCATTAACTGCATCGGGGTAATCATTGATTTTGGTATGCTGTACGGTTACAAATATCTGAAAACTCATCTTTTTGAATGGAACAGAGGTTATTGACAGTGTGGCACCAGTTTGCTGAGGTTTTGTTTTCAAACTCACATAAGAATAGTATTCTATTGCTTCACGAGTGCTAGCTCCGGTTAACGGGTCAAAGCCATCAATCGTATCTCTGAGAACAGAATTTAGTGTTACCAAGTTACTTAGCTGCGACCAAAATAATTCAATATCGAGCGTAAAGGTTTCCGAAATTTTATGGCGAAGCCCAATTTCACCGTCATCAATGGTTAACAGCTTGTAGTCGCGGGAGTCGTTTGAGTTCGGAATTTCATCGGCTCGTTCTGTTCCCCGGTAAACCAAGTTGTTGTAAAGCCCGGCTCCGGCAGGGTAGCGTAGGTTTATATCCATAAATAAATCGAACATGAACGGTGTGCGTGACGAACGACCGTATGACCCGCGTACGAGGAAATCGTCGGTAATTTTGTATGTGGCCGAAAATAAGGGGCTTACTACAGCCAAATCGGGATATTGGAATTTGTCTATCCTGGCTGCACCTACAAGTCGCAATGCTTTCCATTTGTAATCGGCCTGAAGGTGCCCGCTAATTACCGAGTTTTCGATATCTCCCCCATCATCGGGTGTTTCAATTTTGTAGCCTTCTGTAAAAAAAGTTGTAGGATCCACCACCTGCTCGGTGCTGCCTAATCCCATGCTGTTATATCGGGTTGTTTTATAACTAATTCCGGGCTTTAGTGAGAAATTTTCCGAAATTTCCAAATCGTACTCTGCACTGCCCGAAAGCAAATCGTAGTCAACCGACAGCACTTTGCCACTTCCAAGAATACTGTTGCTTCCCTGTGAATAGTCAGCACTAAAGCTTAGTCCTTTATAGCTTCCCCAAAGATGGGAATATAAATTATTGAGCGAATCGTGAGTTAGAGCCGTAACGTTATTGTTGGCATAAACGCGTTGTACTTCGGCACTTGTGTAGCCG
Organism: Salinivirgaceae bacterium; assembly: GCA_046482785.1. GTDB lineage: Bacteria > Bacteroidota > Bacteroidia > Bacteroidales > Salinivirgaceae > Salinivirga. Next base: position 4,011 of record JAWOEM010000039.1, on the reverse strand, counting down.
CCTGTGAGATTAACATCTAAATCGTTTTTTGTGTAATTCAAATGTAAGTTTCCTGCCAGTTTATTGATTGCCATGTTTGGATCTGGATACCGCTGATTTGAATTCAAATTTAATGCTGGCGCTCCGGTTGCGGGGTCAAAAATGTATGGTTGATCCTGATCTGCAACCGGCAAACCGATAATGTTAACCATAGAATTGCCAGGTTCATCAATGAATGCCCCTTGACCCGTTCCATCGTTAAAAACATAATAATCTACCTTGTGCCTATCGCGCATATCTGCGTTTCCGCTCAGGCGCATACTTAATCCCGAACCAGTGTTATACGATATAGCTGTACTGGAAATTAAGCTATTCGGGTAACCGGCCATGGTATGAGTGCTTACCTCAAACGGTTTTTCGGTATTCGGTTTTTTCGTCAAAATGTTAATCACACCGGTTACGGCATTCGGCCCATACATGGCCGATACCGGTCCGCGCACTACTTCAATTTGCTCTACATCGTTAATCCCAATTTGTAGAAGCTCCCAGTAGGTTTGCCCTTGAAACTCGCTGTAAGCCGGGCGACTATTAATCATTATAAGCGTTGTGGTGTTGGCGGTGAGGTTTATAATGCCTTTCGGATCCACCCCGTCATATCCGCGTAAGTGAATATCGTAATTACCCGGCGTTGTTTCTCTAACAATTACACCGGGCACCAACCGTAGGGCTTCCATTATTGATGTGGCTCCTGATTCTTTAATTTGTTCGGCCTTGAGCACTGTCGCTCCCAGCGGAGCTTCAAAAATATCTTCAGCTTTTTTTGACGCCGACACAATTTCCACGTTCATTAATGACTCCAGATCCATTTCGTAGAGATCATCTTGTGCGTTCGATTGTAGAGAGTAGAGTATAATCGAAGCTAGCATTGTAGTGATTGTAATTTTTTTCATACACTTATAGCTTTATGGTATTCATAGCGTTTCGTACATATGAATACGGGTTTAGTTAGTTTTTTTGATTAAAGATGATAAAGTTAGCTTAAAGTACTAAAAACTATTGATGTAACCAAAGTGTATTTTTGCGTTATTTAGTTGTGTTTTATTTGTTTTTTCGTAATTTAATGCATAAGATATGGTAAAAATACCTGCATTGGTGTGTAGATTTATGCCTGCTCCAAATCCTAATACCGTGTTTTCTGTGGTTGTGCCAGTGTGTTTGGTTTGCAGCCAGGCGGCATCGGTAAAAACTTTAAAGTGGCTGTTTTCTTCGAATAGCCAGCGGAATTCGATGGTCGAGATGTTTCCTTGATTTATATAGAATTGGTTTTCATCGAAACCACGGAGCGTATTGAGGCCCCCTACACGAAATAATTCATTTTTGTAAAGCGTTTTTTTGCTTTTCAGTAACAGGTAGTGGTTTTGCCCCATTAACACCCAATTTTTATACAGTGGAATAAATCCGGCAACGCTAATATCAGTTTGCCAGTAAAAACTTTTTTCCGAAGTGCTTTGTTGTGTTTTTCGCTGACCTGCACTAATATCTAAAGCTGTACTATAGCCTTTTAGCGGATTAATTCGGTTGTCTAGCAAACTGCTTTTGAGGGTAATGCCCGTTCCGTAGCTTTGCGTTTCGGCAATTGAGGCTGTATCTTTAGGAGATAAAATAATGGTGCGTTTGTCTGTGTAGTAGCCGGTTGCACTATTATTGCCCCGAAAAAGAAGAAATATCCCCGTTTTTAAATCTAAATGAACAAACGAGGTGTCTTGTTTTAGCATTTTCAGGCCTAGGTCTGCTCCAAAGGCAGTCCGAAAAACATAAGGCCAATTAATTCCTGACTGCAGTTGTTGGCTGTGCTTTTCCGTTTTTTTCCATTGTAAATCAATGGATTCTCCTTTGCCCAATGTGTTTTTTAAATTCAGCTCAATATCTCCCGTCACTATGTACTTCTTGTCTTCCTCAGTCGATGGAACAATTCCTACTAATCCATTGAACCGGTTGGCCTGTTTGGTTTTTAGCAGGAGCTCGGGACGCGCTATTCCTTTGCCGAAGTTGACCACCGGAGCTTGCTGCAATTGAAGAAAACCTAGTTGCTTTATCCGACTGTCTATTTTGCTTATCTGGTGTTCGTTGTAAGTATTGCCCGGTATAATATCCAGGTACCGTGTTAAAAAGGTCGACGATATTTTTACTTCGTTCGTTAGAATGGTATCAAACACAAAGAACTTACCTTGGTCAACTGTATATCGAATATAAAGCTTGTTTGAATCTTCTTTAAATGTGCTGTAGACTTTTGCAAAGGGGTATCCGCTATTTTCGTAGTGCGAAATAAGCTCCTTTTTAATTGCTGAGAGACGTATTAAGTCGGCCGTTCTCCCCGGTTTAACTCTTATAGGTATTTCCGCATAAGTTTCATTTGGAGTTTGTATTTCAAATTTGCCAATTGTATAGCTTTCACCTTTATAAATGTAAACGAAACTTCGGTTTTTTTTGGTCTTTATACTATCCAATGCCGCATTGATATAACCCTTTTGATGGTACTCGCCCAGGATTTCTGCCACAGCTATTTGCAATGAAGAACTATCTGCATAGGCAATACTTTTGTGCACAATGCCGAAAAAATCTGCACGTCCCTGCCCACACACATTTACATTGAACATGAAAAGGAATGCACCGATCCCTAAAAGTAGTTTCGAATATTTTTCGTAGATCGTTTTCATTATTTATTGCTAAGTCAAGCACTTAGGCCTTCATTCAAGTCTCCAAAAAAAACAGATTTCTCATGGCTTCAAAATTAACGATATTAAAATAGATACTTTACAGGATAATGTTATTTTACATCAACCCCGGATTTACACGTATATAGAGCAAAAAAACAAAACGTTTGCTAAATTTAGGATGCAACTGTCTGATTTGAACGACAAAAACATACCGTTATGTTAACAAATTATTGATTGTATTCCTTATTTTTGCTTTATCTATGCAACTTAAAAGTGTTTTTTTGCTTCTTTTTCTGGCTTTAATTATTCCTCGGTGCGCTATATCGCAAACCGATCTGGATTACGTGTATCGTTCAGAACGCCTTTTTACACCATATATTGCAACCAATGGGTATGGCATAAGTTTTACATTTTTAAATAAGCAAAAAGTCAGTCGATATTTTTTTTACAGGGTTGGCTTAGGAGAGTTAAAGCATCGAAAGGAGATAAAGGGCTTAAACCCGCGATACCCGAATCAGCAACGCTTTATTTACGGGAAATCTCACCATGCTTATCCCGTTGAAGCAATGATTGGTAAACACCGAAAAGTGATATTAAAAAACAATTCTAAGGCCATAGGTATTCGATACTATTATGGTGCAGGCATTAATTTTGCTTTAGTAAAGCCTGCATACTATCGAATCGAACTTGTATACGCACAGGATAGCAGCGTTACCATAACCGAAGAGTTCGATCCGGAATTTCATAATGTCAATAACATTAAAAACAGAGCTTCATGGCTTAAAGGGGTATCTGAAATGACTGTTTCTCCTGGCTTTTCTCTAGAGTTGGGAGGATTGGTTGATTTTTCGCAGCGTAAAAATAGAATACATGGAGTGGGGGTTGGGGTGAAAACTAGTTTTTATATTATCTCGCCAGAAATTCTTGCTACAAAGCACATACAATATCTTTATACAGGGTTTCGGTTGTATTATATTTGGGGGAAAATTAAGAGCAACACCAAAGGTGTTGATTCAAAAAACACACATCGTGGATGGGGACTGTTAAAAAAATATTAACGTTTTTTTTTGAGATTTTTTATATTCGGTAAATATTTTCTATCTTGCCACTTTATTTATGTAAATTAAAGTTTATAAAATTATAAAGTTTATGAGAACCAAACATTTACTATTGTTTTTTGCAGTCTTGGTTGCAGGCGGCTTTACCGCTGTTAACACAATTTCGACAGACGGGTATCAAAACACTTTTCTTCGTGATAAGCAAGCTGTTCATCAAAGTATCCTCGGTTATATGAGTTATCACGACGCCCTTACTA
>JAWOEM010000014.1:0-3307 GCA_046482785.1 Salinivirgaceae bacterium | reverse complement strand
CCCAAATGAGTGATTTTCTAAATCGGAGTTAACCTAAATTCCGCAAGGATTTTGACCTTGGAAAATTAAATCTGTGCGGAATTTAGGTTTTATTTCAGATGATTGATAAATCAGTTTTTATTTTTCAGTGCCTTGGCCATGGTTTCGCCCAATTCGGCCGGTGAGTTTACCACGTGTATGCCGCATTCGTTCATAATCGCCATTTTGGCTTCCGCAGTATCGTCTTTTCCACCAATTATAGCACCTGCATGTCCCATTCTACGACCTTTTGGCGCTGTTTGTCCGGCTATAAAGCCAACCACGGGTTTGGTAGCATGGTCTTTTATCCAGCGTGCTGCCTCGGCTTCCATGTTTCCGCCAATTTCGCCAATCATAATAATTCCTTCTGTTTCGTCATCTTCCATCAGTAACTTTACGGCATCGAGGGTGGTGGTGCCAATTATGGGGTCGCCGCCAATTCCGATGCATGTCGATTGGCCTAAGCCAACCTTGGTTACCTGATCTACTGCTTCGTAGGTAAGTGTGCCCGAGCGCGATACAATGCCAATTTTTCCTTTGCTGTGAATAAATCCCGGCATGATGCCCACTTTGCCAAATCCCGGAGAAATAACGCCGGGGCAGTTCGGGCCAACCAGCCGCGACGGTTTATCGTGCATAAAGTCTTTCACTTTCACCATGTCGGCAGTAGGGATTCCTTCTGTAATGGTTACAATGAGCGGTATGCCGGCATCGGTGGCCTCCATTATTGCATCGGCAGCAAATGCCGGTGGCACGAATATTACCGAAACGTTGGCGCCGGTGGCTTCTTTGGCATCTTTAACCGTATTAAAAACCGGCTTGCCCAAATGCTTTTCGCCGCCTTTCCCCGGTGTTACGCCCCCAATTACGTTGGTGCCGTAATCAATCATTTGTTGGGCATGAAATGTGCCTTCGCTACCGGTAAAACCTTGTACCAGTACTTTCGAGTTTTCGTTTATCAGTACACTCATAAAATTGTATTGTTTATATCGTTATTCCTATTACCAAAATATCGTCAATTTGTTCATTTTCGCCTTTCCATTGATCAAATTTACTAATTAATATCTTTTTCTGTGTAGATAATTGCATGTTTTGTATTTCGTGCAATGTATTTTTAAATTGTGCCGACTTAAATTTTTTGTGATTTTCGCCCCCAAATTGGTCGATGTAGCCGTCGGTAAAGAGATAGAGACGGTCGTTTTTCTGTAATTTCCAAGTTTGGGTAGTAAATTCCTTTGATGCATGGTAGCGCATTCCGCCAATCGAACGTCGGGTGGTGGCGAATTCGTGTAGTTCGTTGTTTCTGATTATAATTAATGGCCGCTTGGCTCCGGCAAAGGTTAGCTCTTGGGTTGTAATGTCGATTCTCAGGAGAATAATATCCATGCCGCTTCCCTGTATTTTGTCTGAACCATGCATGGCGCTAATTATTTGGTGGTCGATGTGTTGGAGTATTTCTGCCGGGTCGGTAAGTTGTTTTTCTTTTACCGCAGTTCGCAGTGCGTTGTAACCTAACAAACTTATAAAAGCACCCGGCACTCCATGCCCCGTGCAGTCAATTGCGGCCATAAATAGGTAATTGTTTCTAGTTTCGCCAAAATAGAAATCGCCACTCACAATATCTTTGGGCTGGTATAGAATAAAATGTTCAGCAAAATTATTCGTAAAAATGGTTTCGTTTGGCAATATGCTATTCTGAATGAGCTGAGCATAGTTTATGCTATCGGTAATTTTTTGTTGTTGATTTTGAAGAATTGTGTTTTGCTCGGTAATATATCCGAATTGGGTTTCTATTTCGTCGCGTTGGGTCGAAATTTCTTCTTTTTGTTCGTTTATCTCCGCATTATAGCGTTTTAAGTTGTGGTTTGCCCGCCTTTTTGTTCGAATAGCATTTATGCTTACGATGAGTAGAATAAAGAAAAGCAAGCCAAGGGCATAGGCCAAATTTCTGGCTTGCGTCACGGCTTTAATTTTATCTTCTTGTACTCGGCTTTTGGTTTTTTGCAGCTCATTTTTCGAGAGTAGCAGTGCTATTTCTTTCTCCTTTTGCTTGAGTCGGTATTTTTTCTCTAGTTCTTCGGTTTTTGCAATTACTTCTATGTTATAAATGCTATCGTGTATTTGTTGTGCTTTTTCGTGGTATTCAAGGGCTTTTTTGTAGTTTTTAATCTGCTTGTAGCTTTGGTAATAGGTTTCGTAAATGCTTTGCAAAAGTTCACGCGAATTGGTGTTTTCTGCCAGTATAATGGCGCGGTCGAGCATCACTAGGGCACTTTTGTACTGATTCATATTTACATAAATACTGCTGTAAACTTGATAGGTTTTTGCTTTTTGGTATGTGTCTTTTTTCTTTTCGGCCAAATCGAGTACCTCATTCAGTAGTTTTAGGGCTTCTTTTTCCCTCTTCATTTTCCCCAGTAGCGTAGCGTAGTTTTGCAGCGTCGATATTTTTTCGAAATACAGTTCTGTATCGTTGAAATAGACCATGGCCTCTTTGTAATACTTTTCGGCCATTTTCAGCCTTCTCGTGTTTTCGTAGCATTCAGCAATGTTATTGTTGATGCGTGCTTTCAACTCCTTCTCCTCAAATGGCTTGAGTATGTCGAGGGCTTGTTTGTAAAACCCGATTGCCTCGCTGTTTTTGTTCCACAAACTGTAAAGTATCCCTAATGAGTTGTAAATTCCGGCTACTTCGTCATTTCGAGATATGCTTTTGTATATTTCCAGTGCAGCCAGATAATACTCCATGCTCTCTTCGTATTTAATTTGCTCTCTGTAAATGCGCGCCATATTTTTGTACCGCAGGGCAATTTGGGTCGAATCGTGCAGGTACCGGGCTATAATCAGGCTTTGCTCGTAATAGTTTAGTGCTTTATTGTATTCGCGGTAGTTGCTGTATATGTTGCCAATGTTGTTTAGCGTAGAAGAAACAGATGCTGAGTCGGCATGCTTACGCTTTATTTGCAGCGATTTAAGATAATACTCCAATGCAGCTTCGTTGTTCGATTTTTTTTCGTAAATATAGGCCATGTTGTGCATTGTTTTGGCTGCACTTAAATGCTGATTATTCTCTTCTGCTATTTCCAAGCTTTTCAACATGTAGCTAATTGCTTCATCGAATTTATTTTGCCGGGTCATCACCAATCCCAGATTGTTTAGTGTTTCTTCTGTTCCGGCGCGGTGGTTCGCGTTGCCGAAAATTGTTAGGGCCTCCTCGTATTCCAGTGCAGCCAATCCGTATTCTTTCGCAAAAAAGTGGAGATTCCCCTTTAGCTTTAGACTGTATGCT
>JAWOEM010000460.1:0-6414 GCA_046482785.1 Salinivirgaceae bacterium | reverse complement strand
ATATTTGATAAGTTTTCTGTTGGTTTTGTACTAAACTTCATATTTCCGTGTTTTTGATACGGATCTTAGATCTTGGATATTAGATGTTAGATGAGGTTTCTGTTTCTTTCTTGCTGAATTTCGTTTGCCCATTAATTTGTAGCTGATCTTAGTTTCCTGTTTTTTTTCTTGCTATACTTCGTTCCCCCATGATTTTGACACTGATCTTTGATCTTAGATTATAGATACGGTTTCTGTTGGTCTTTGTGTTATTGTTAACTTTCCATTATTCTGTTACTGATTTTGATGCGTTCTATTTCTTTCTTGATTCATTTTGGCTCGACATTTTTTTACTCACAATCTGATATGTATCATCAACGATCTATCATCTACGATCTATTATCTAAGATCTGTTATCTAAGATCGAACATCCAAGATCTAATATCTATGATCTAAGATCTTTTCATCCCCGTGCTAGTTTCACGAAAACCTCATCCATATCTTTAGCTTCATATTTGTTAATCAAATCAAGTGGTTTGCCCATGGCTTTAATCTCTCCGGCTACCATAATGGATAAGCGATCGCAATATTCAGCTTCGTCCATATAGTGTGTCGTAACAAAAACGGTAATTCCGCCATTTGCAGCAGCATAAATCATCTCCCAAAACTGACGGCGTGTGATTGGATCTACACCTCCGGTTGGCTCATCTAGAAAAACAATGGCTGGTTTATGAATAATGGCAATACTAAAGGCTAGCTTTTGTTTCCACCCGAGTGGCAATGATCCAATTAACTTGTTGCGAGCATGTTCTAAACCTAGTTTTTGCATGAGCTTATCTGCTTCTTCTTTAATTTCCCGCTTTGGCATTCCATAAATCCCGGCATAAAAGCGAATATTCTCCCACACGGTCATATCATCATACAGCGAAAACTTTTGACTCATGTAGCCAATGTTTTTCTTAATCTTTTCTGTTTCAGCATACACATCAAATCCGGCCACAGTAATATCTCCTGAAGTTGGCTTACTCAATCCGCACAAAATTTTAATCGCAGTAGTTTTTCCGGCACCATTGGCCCCTAAAAAGCCAAAGATTTCACCTTTGTAGACTTCAAAATTCAGGTCTTTATTGGCAGAAAAAGAACCAAACTTTTTATTCAGATTTACTGCTTTTATGGCTATTGTATTTGCATTCATATCAATTAACTTTCAAGGTTCATTAAATACATGAACATATCCTCAATACCGGCTTGGGTTGTTTTCACTTCCACTTGTTTGTGCCCGTTTTCTTTCAGCGAAGCAGATAAATCCTCCACATTTCCATTTTCATCCGCAAGTGTCACATGCATATATTGGCCAAATGGAAATACCGAATATACCTGTTCATTAGCTTTCAGGTCTGTTAGCAAAGCATATTGGTTTTCACTTTTTACCGCAAACAACTTTTTAGGGAATGACTCCATAATGGCATGGGGTGTATCCAATTTAAGCACTTCACCCTTTTGCATCAGAGCCACACGATCACAAAGCGAGGCTTCATCCATGTAGGGAGTACTAACTACGATTGTGATTCCGGTTTTTTGTACTTTTTTGAGCATTTCCCAAAATTCTTTACGCGAAACGGCATCCACACCGGTTGTGGGCTCATCGAGAATGAGAATTTCCGGTCTGTGAATCAGGGCACAAGAGAGAGCCAATTTTTGTTTCATCCCACCAGACAATCTACCGGCTAATCGTTTCTTAAACGGCGCAATTTGCTCATAAACATCTTTTACCAAATCGTAATTCTCTTCGATTGTACTTCCAAAGACGCTGGCGTAAAAAGCAAGGTTCTCTTCCACACTTAAATCAGGATACAATGAAAACCGCCCCGGCATATAACCCACATGCTTTCGAATGGCTTTGTAGTCCGTAACACTATCGCGACCATTCATGGAAATTTGTCCCTGATTAGGAATAAAAAGCGTGGTCATTAAACGCATGAGCGTACTTTTACCAGCACCATCAGGCCCTATCAGTCTAAACAGTTCACTGTCCTTGATTTCAAGGTTGATGTCCCGGAGCGCTTGCACGTCGCCAAAGTTTTTAGATATATTTTTGATAGTGATCATATAGTTCTGGTTTTTTCTTGCTAAACTTCATTTTTCTGTGTTTTTATTACGGATCTTAGATCTTGGATTTTAGGTTTTAGATAAGTTTCCTGTTTATTTCTTGCTAAACTTCATTTTGCCCGTGATTTTGATACAGATCTTAGATCTCGGATATTAGACAACGCTCTTATTTACTTTGTGCTAAATTAGAACTTGCTGTTTCTTTGATACTGGTTTTAGACGCGTTCTGTTTCTGTCTTAATTAATTTTGGCTTTACATTTTTTTCTCCCAATCTGATATGCATCAACGATCCAACATCTAAGGTCTAAGGTCAAATATCTCATATCTAAGATCCATTAAAAATTCACCTCTGCAGGCATTCCAATTTTATATCTGCCATCCGTATTGTCAATCTCAATTTTAACTGCATACACCAACTTTGTGCGTTCTTTGCGGGTTTGGATTACTTTTGGGGTAAACTCCGCTTCATTGGCCACCCAGGTAACCGTACCTTTATCTTCGAATAATTTGCCATCTTCAATATCGGTGAGCACTTTTACCTCATCGCCTTTGCGCACTTTATGCAACATTTCTCCGTCAACATAAACTCTTAGGATCAAATTATTTGCAGGAGCAATTTTATACAAACTACTTCCGGGCATTACTACCTCACCGGCTTTTTTAAAGTGCGTAAGCACGACTCCGTCAATGGGATTTACAATTTTATAATCATCTACTTGTGCATTAATAGAAGCCAATTTTGAGCGCAATACATTAATTTCTTGTAAAATGCTTTGTTTTTGCACTTTAAACGCATTCCGGCGCGCATTGGCAATGTTGATTTTTCCTTCAATTTCATCCAATTGTTGTGGTGTAGCAGCTTTGTTTTTCACAAGAGCTCTCACACGTTTCAGATTTTTATCGTAAAGCTTAATCTCCTCGTCCACAACTCTCATTTGTGCATCGATATTGGCAGCCTGCTTTTTTACGGAATTCATACTGGCAGCTATCTGGTCTTTTTGCAGATATAGCATTGTAGTATCAATCAGTCCTACAGTTGCATTTTTTTGAAATGCTTGCCCATCTTTTATAATCAGGTTAACTAGTTCGCCCTGTCCTTTTGCCGATACAATTATCTCATCGGCTTCGAAATTGCCAAAGGCATCGGATTTTTGTTTATCATCTCCACATGCGAAGAACAGTGGAACGGCTACTATTAGAATGGTTAGGTTAATTATGTTTTTCATCTGTTTAGTATTTATTCAATTAATTTATAAATCTTCAATTTAGAAACGTCATTCCGAACGTAGTGAAGGAATCTTTTTCAAATAGTAATAAAGAGATTGCTTCGTCGTACCTCCTCGCAATAACGGAAGACTTTAAAGTTATCTTTCAAGTAAAATTTGTAACGCAACTTGCGATTGAACAAGCTTAATTTCATGAATCTGTTGCGTAATTTTAGCTGTCTGCTCTTTGAATAATTCTTCTATATATGCTGAGGAGGTTACTGTTCCCTGTTTCAATTGTGAACTGTAATCTTCCGTAATTTTTTTACGCAGCCCGATAATCTCTTTGTCCTTTTCGATAGCAGTTTGATATTGCTGTACCTCAACTTCATACTGCTGTTTTTCTGTATTTAGTTGATACAAAAACTGTTCGCGACTATTGTCGATCATTTGTTGTTGCACAGTTAACTTCTCACGTTTTTGTTTGGAGCTGTTCCAATCGAAAATATTCCACGAAATACCCGCTCCCACCATAAGCCACGTATCCGCTTCATTATTTAACATATTCAAGCCGGGCTTGCCATAGCCAGCTTGACCAAAGGCACTAACGACAGGCATGCGATTTTTGGCCAATACCTTTTTGCCTTGTTCGGCTGTTTGGGCTTTCAGTTGGTATACTTTGAGTTGACTACGATTTACTTTTGCTGGAATAGTAGGTTGTGGTTTTTCTAGCGCTGTAGTAGCTGAAAGCGTCATGCCGGTAAGTACATTGAGCATTTTAGCAATGCTTTCTGCCTGAAACTGCTGATTATTCAAATCTTGTTCTGCCTGCATCTTTTCGGCCTGTAGTACATATTTTCCAGCTTCTCTTACTACGCCTTGAACCACACCTGCTTCAATCTCAGTCAATTTCTTCTCTAATGTTGAAATTAGCTCATCGGTGAGTTTTATTTGCTGTTGCGATAGCATTAGTGCAAAATACAAGCTAGCCACGCGTTGCTTGAAACCGTAAAATATCTCATCGGTTTCAGCTTTCGTAAGTTCCGTTTCAATTTCATGCTTTGTGCTCAACGCTTTGGTTCTGCCTCCATCCCAAATTAACTGATTTACCTCTAGGTATACTTTGTATTGCTCCTGTGAGGGTTCGTCAATTGCGATGTTGGGAACAGGAATATCCACACTGGTAACGTCTGATTGCCATGTGGCTTGCGCTTTTGCATTGAGCTGTGGAAGATAGTTTGTTTTCAAAATACGTTGTTCCAGACTATCCAATTTAGCAAGCGATTGGTTGTTTTGCAATAAAGGTAATTGCTTCCGGGTTTCATTCCAACATGTTTGCAACGAAACAGTTTGTTGAGCAAAAAGGCCGAAGGGAACAAATACCAATGCAATAATTAGTTTTAGGTTCATAACGGTGCGATTTTTATTGGTTTCTTAAGGCTTTATTAATGAGTTCAGGGACGGCCGTTTTTCGTTGTTCAAGGAAAATATCGTAAGCACTTTCATCGCCTTTGAACAGTATGCGGCTCAAAAGGGGCTTGGCAGCAAACGGAAAAATACAGAGTGCTAATAGGTTAACAATAAACATTTTCGCATCATCTACTGTCATTTGCAAACTGGCCGACATGGTTTGCAAAAGAAAGTCGGGCTGCAAACCGGTAGAAGTAAAACGTTCGTGCAGGCTATCGGGGTCGCGTTGGATTTCGTGCAAAATGAATAAAGGCAGAAAGGGATTTTGCTGCATCACACTCATGTACTCATTCACAAATACCTGAACACGATCTTCGATGGCCATCTCTGTATTGCTTAAAATTTGAAGTTTTGGAAACAATTGCCCGAATACCTCTTGGAAAATACGATCGAAAAGTTTGTCTTTACTCCTAAAGTAGTAATGAAGCAACGCTTTGTTTATACCTGCCTCATCGGCAATTTCCTGCATTTTTGCGCCATGCATTCCCTTTCGCATAAAAAGCTTTCGCGCGGCGTCCAATATTTTTTGTTCTGTTTGTTTTTCAGTCATTTTACTATTTAGTTTAACTGTTTGGTTAATTAACGATACAAATGAATAAAAGGTTTCGGAATTAACCAAATTATTTAACTTATTTATTTAACCTTTTGGTTAAAATTCTTTTCCACAAGACTAACCGACTCATATTTAGCGCCATGAAAAAACATACCTTCTTATTTAGATCCTGGCTATAAAGTGGTGGTATAAGAAAACAGAGCCCAAATACACACCTGCATTCGAATAACTAAGGAAAAATAATTATTCGTATCTTTGAGCAAAAGGGCGATATGAAATATTTTGATATAGATAAAAACTATCGATTGGCTCAAAAAGGTAATGTGCACGATTTTGACGTATATAAAAATGGGGAGAAACTGCCTCACATTCCTGACAACAGAACACTATTTAAGTTTTACCCCAATAATGAATACAGCCTTGACTGCTTATTCAGGTCATATTTTTATTTATCGAGCCCTGAAAACTTCAATGATCCTTTTGATTGCAGCACAAACCTTATAAAACCAAACGAATTTTCTGATTTAAACGGTTTACAAAAAAGCCTTTACCAAGATTTTGGAGTATGCTGCCTAACTGAACAGATTGAGAATCTCTTAATGTGGTCGCATTACACAAATTATTACGGATTTGCGCTTAAATTTAAAGATTTCATATTTCCAAAACCCACCATGGAGGATCTGAAGTTGACATTACATAAAGTTATTTACCCTGAGAAGCCACGCCAAATGGAGGCATCCGGCTTAAACCCAATAAAATATGCGATTATCACGAAACAGGCTTTATGGTCTTACGAAAAAGAGTGGAGAATTATTTGTCAACCCAAACAAAACAATCGAGAATTAAAATTTCAGGCTGACGATGTTCAAGCTATTTATATTGGGTATCGACTTCACGAGAAAAAGAGAGGCATGTTCAATCTCATTAAAGAGATAATACAAACCAAATACAAAGACGCGAAAATATTTATCGTAAAACCTCATAAAAACGAGTTGAAATTGGATTTTATAGAGCATGTTGAATAACTTACATTTCCCTTCCACATTTACCACTATATACTAATTCTAAAATAGCAAATGGCTATTTCACCACTCCAA
>JAWOEM010000368.1:0-7140 GCA_046482785.1 Salinivirgaceae bacterium | reverse complement strand
ATCAAATATCAGATTATTAATACTTTAGTTCAAATGTACGAATACAAATACAAACAGGGTGTTGCATATGTTACAATTTAAGGTATTTTTTTCTTTTTATTTTGACCTCACGATTGAATAAACAAAATGTGTATCTTGCTAAGAAATGAAAGGCTCGATGGACGCGAAAAATGATTTTTCTAAAAACATTGGAGCTCATTCAAATTTAAACTAAAACTATAATAAAATGAATAAACTCCTTATGATCATCGCTCTTGCAAGCCTAATTTCATTTAGCTGTACAGATTGTAAAAAAGAAGAGCAGAAAAATGAAAGTCAAGCAGTGGAAACAAAAGAGACATTGGCTGTAGCAACGCCCGACTCGGTAATTATTACCATGACCATGCGTGGAAAAGCTTCCAGAATATCGCTTTTGCAGCAAAAGCTAATGCACCGTGCCAAGGTAAAACTTGCCGATTCGCTGGCGAAACTGCAAAAAGTTAATCCGGACAGCATCGCTACCCAAAACAACAATTTTGAGGTTGGCTTACGCGATATTCATGTCATAAAAGAAGGTATGCGCTATCCCGAAAAGGGAAATAAAGAGTTGATTGAGGCATACATTACCATAGGAGTAAAATACCGGGAAGAATAAAAATATAGAGCCAAGACTCCTGCACTGCATGCCAATCGTTTTTTTCGATACACATTCCATTCAATCGTCCAAAATAAAATTGAACAACACACATTAACGATTGAAAAATGAACAAACGAAAATCGATTCTTAAAACCCTACACCGCTGGCCGGGGCTAATTGCGGCTCTTGTGCTGCTTTATTTTGCTGCGTCGGGTATTTTAATGAACCACCGTAGCGAAATTGCAGGACTTGACGTGGATAGAAAGCATTTACCGGAGGCTTATCGGCTGTCAAACTGGAATTTAGCATCGCTCAAAGGCAATGCGCAATTATCGACCGATACAGTTTTATTGTTTGGAAATATTGGCATTTGGCAAACAGATAGTGCATTCTCGCATTTCAAAAACTTCAATTCAGGTTTCCCCAATGGTGCCGATCATCATAAAATTTATGATGTGCACAAAACCGACAAAGACAATTTGTACGCAGCCACATTAATGGGGCTTTACACCTACAAAAGACAGCAAAACAAATGGGTACAACTGAGTACAAAAGGCCAAAGTTCGCAATTTGTGGGGATTGAAAGTGTTGGTGATACACTCTACGCAATGAACCGATCGGCCATTTACAAAGGGGGCGACAATGGTGTAAACTCCATTTTTGAACGCTATGAAATAAATGCTCCGGAAAATTATGAGCCAAGTGTAACACTCTTTAAAACCATTTGGCAAATACATTCGGGAGAAATTTTCGGTTTGGGCGGTAAGCTCTTTACTGATGTACTGGCACTTATTACGCTTCTGTTATCGATTACAGGCATTATTTATTTTATTTTTCCCGGGCTAATAAAATGGCGCAAAAAGCGCGGTAAAAAAGCAAAATCGTACGCAAAAACACTTAAATGGTCGCTCAAGTGGCATAACCTGACGGGGAAATGGCTATTTGTGTTTCTTATAATCTTGTTTTTCAGCGGTATGTTTCTGCGCCCCCCATTGCTTATACCCATTGCCGGGGTAGAGCTGCCGCCCATAAAATATACGCACCTCGATCAGTCCAACGTGTGGTACGACAATTTACGGGATATGCATTACGACACTTCAAATAACCGTTTTATAATTGCTACAACTAAGGGTTTGTACAGTTTGGAAAAAAAATTGAAATCAAAACCTATAAAATTCAAATACCAACCTCCGGTAAGCGTTATGGGCATTACTGTGCTAAAGCCATACAGCCACGGAGCCTATTTAATTGGCTCGTTCAGCGGGCTATTTTTATGGCATCCGGGTACACCCGAAATACTCGATTTTACAACCGGAAAACCTTATGCAGGCTCACCTGATGGCCGACCGGTTGGCAATACAGCAGTTACGGGTTACATCGATTTTGGAAATAACGAGTACTTAGTAGACTACGACAGAGGAGCCCTATCTTTGTGGCACAATAAACCATTTTGGCCTATGCCTGAACAAATAAAGGACGAAACCCGCATGTCGCTTTGGAATTTTGCGTTGGAGGTTCATACCGGACGCATATTCAGCGGCTTTCTGGGTAGTTTTTACATTTTACTGGTTCCGCTGGGCGGACTTCTCGCAGTAATAGTTGTTTTGAGTGGTTACTTGCTTTACAGAAAGCGCTCCAAACGAAAAAAACGTACATAGGCGGCAAATATAAAACAGCGGAAAAAACAAAGAGGCGGTGATTTTAAACCATCAAATCACCGCCTCATTATTTTCCTTAGGCCATTGCCCACGAATGCCTTGCAATCCCCAAATTCCAACTTTTAGACTTGTGGATTTTGGATTACACTCAAATTTATGTTGCCATAATTCATGTACAATTGGCGCTATGCTCAATTTTTCGGAGGTGGAGCCAACTTGGTACCTATAGATGGCGACGACCGCATTGCGGGCCTAAACGGAGCCGGTGGATATGGAGGCTTAACCGGAGTCGGTGGCAATAGAGGTACAGGCGGCATAAGCGGAAACGAAATCTCGGGCTGTATGGGAAGAGAAGGAGACGCAATGCCTTGCGCCTCTCCTTTCGGTTGTAACCCTTCTTTGCGATGCTCGGTATGTTGAACACCTTGCTTATGATTCCAATTCTTGTTTCGAATTACTTTTTCCATAATTATCCCTTCTATTTTCCGACAAATGATTTTAAAAACTTTTCTCTTTTGCAAGTCAAATTACCCGTCAAAAAAGAAGCTATGTGCGTTTGCATTGGAATGTCTATAACTTAATAGATATTCCGATCTTACCTCCTGAAAATGCATTTCCACCGCCAAATTCGAGATTAACTCCAAAATTCTGACTAAAATAATAGCGGCCTCCAATTTGACCACCAATGCCTAACCCTGAACTATGATCGCCACTATAATCGCTGGGCGAAGACCATATGAAAAAGCCTAAATTCAGACCGGCATAAAAATCCCAACGTTGTGGGATATGGAACAAACTGTTAAAATGGTAATTTCCATTTCCTGAAATGCCCATTACACTATGATTGTAGTGATCATCTCTCCAATTTTCGCGGTAAGACCGATACGAGAATTCTCCACCAATTGTAATATCGGGGTGAACACTTAAATCGAGTCCGACGTAAACCGGAATGCCC
The DNA here is from genome assembly GCA_046482785.1 of Salinivirgaceae bacterium. Lineage (GTDB taxonomy): Bacteria > Bacteroidota > Bacteroidia > Bacteroidales > Salinivirgaceae > Salinivirga. The sequence continues at coordinate 3,911 of JAWOEM010000368.1, read as the reverse complement.
CATCCGGAAAAGCCTACTCCGGCATTCAATTGTGTTGTACCTTTTGGTAATGGGCTTTGACTAAAGGCTGGAGCTGTTGCTAAAATGAGCGCCAAGGCGAATAAAAAAATTATTTTCTTCATAGATCTATCAATTTAGTTGTGAATGAATTTCCACACAACAAAGGTGGGGCTATCTACCCAAGGAGATGTTACATAACTATCACGTTAAGTTACATATATTACAGTTTTCATTGCATAGTACTTATCCGAAAAGTCCAATTTGCCCGCATCATGAATATTAAGGCACTCGTGAGCTAAATATTCTGCGCTACTCTCATCAAACTCGCATCATCCCGATAAATCAAGCACTCAAAAAAAAAACCTGGAATTGTTGTGCTGATACCACTTAGCCAAATTTACGTTGGGGCAAATTCACTTTTACTGGCTTCGCATTCTTATTTTAACTAATTTGGCACTCAAATTTTAGCAATTATCATTATGACTAAATTCTTCACTCTACTCCTAGCCAGCTTAATGCTGTTAACCCTTCAAAACAAGGCTTGCACCATTGTAGCTGTTGGCAAAAAAGCATCCAAAGATGGATCAAACATCATTTCGCACTCCGATGCCGGACCAGATTCCCGCATTTTTGTATTTCCAGCAATGGATTTTGAAAAAGGAGCAAAAGCCGCTGTACACTGGGGCATTCAAGATGCCACTCTCCCACTCGACAACGATGGCGAAATTTTAGGCTACATCCCTCAGGTTTCGCACACCTACAAATACTTTCACTCAGCTTATTCGCAAGTCAACGAATTTCAATTGGGAATAGCCGAGAGCACGACTGCACAGCGCGATGAACTCATATGCACCCGCAAAACCGGGGAACAAATCATGACCATCGAACAAGCGCAAATCTTTGCACTACAACGCCACAAAACAGCACGCGAAGCGGTAAAATTTATTGGTGAACTGATGGTAACCTACGGATTCCTCCCTTCGAGCGGGTCGGGTTCAGAAACGTTGGTTATTTCGGATACAGAAGAAATTTGGGTGCTGGAAATTTTCGGTGTGGGTGCCGGGTGGAAAAAAGACAGTGGAAAAGCCGGAGCAATTTGGGCAGCCCAACGCATTGGTGCAGATCAGGCCATTATGATTCCCAACTGGTCAATTATCAAGGAAATTAACCCTAAAAACAAAAATAGCTTCATGGTTTCGGATAACTACAAGCAAGAAGCCATAGATCGGGGTTGGTACGACCCCAAGTCTGACAAACCATTTATCTGGCAAGAAGCTTACGCCCCTATTCCCGTCGAATATGCTACCGGACGTTTTTGGTTGTTCCACCAAACATTTGCTCCTAACTTAAAAGAGTGGCCAGACAGGTTTGTAAAAAACAATTTTTATAAAGGAATGCAACCTTACTTCCAAACTGTGGAGCCAGTATCTATGTACCCGTTCTCCATTGCCCCGGAGAAAAAAATATCTGTTCAAGATGTAATTGCGTTTCAACGCTCAACATTTGAAGGAACCATCTATGATATGACACTTTATCCACAATGGTTTGTGCCCGATGGAACCGAAAAAATGAAACAAAGCCCAATGGCTACGCCTTTCCCCGACAGCGACATGCGGCAGCTTGTGGAAATCACCTACCGTAGGCCTATTGCCCGCCACCGTGGTCATTACGGTATGGTGCTGCAGCTACGCGACAACCTTCCCAATGAAGTTGGTGGTGTGTACTGGGTTTATTTGGACAACCCTTACTTCTGCCCGTACATTCCAATTTATACAGGAAACTTGTCGGTTCATGAATCATACAAAACGTATGATCCCAATAAGTACGATGAAAAATCGGCTCGGTGGGCATATGATTTTGTGGGCAACCTTTGCCGACTGAAATTTCAGCCCATGTCGAAAGATGTGATTGCCAAACGCGATCCTTTTGAACAAAAAATTTTTAACGATCAATCGGAAATTGAGGGTAAAGCAATGGAGCTGTACAAAAGTAGTCCTCAAAAAGCCCAGGAATATCTTACCAACTATTCAAATAGTCTTATGGATGAAGCAACAAAAATGTACGTTGAACTGCGTAACCAGTTAATAACTGACTATACGAACAACAAGGAATAGTAACTGTTTGCCAAGAAATTCCATCTTACATTCCATCACTTTTTTATATTGTGGATGTGAGCTAAATGCTCCAAGCTTCGCCTTCGGCCACTAATGGTTACGTTCTTTTTGAAAATAGTAACCCCGAGAATTGGGACAATAATTGATGGATAAGACGATACTGTGGAAGTTAAAATGGCGATTATGAATGAATGTGGCATACACGTAATAAATTCGCCGGCTCAATTAGGCGAAACCATGGCCAAAGCATAAAAAAGCATTTATAAAATCTTCTTATTAATGTATCTGTTTTAATGTACACCAACAACAATTTAACAGTAACTATTAAAACCCATTCAAATCCATTGTAACTGTTGGAATGAGCAGTAAAAAGCCAACTACAATAAGAATGGCAATTAATGGCCACACCCATCGCACCCATTTATCGTATGGGATTTTTGCAACTCCCAGCACACCAATCAGAACGCCCGAAGTGGGTGTAATCATATTTGTAAAGCCATCGCCAAATTGAAATGCAACTACTGTGGCTTGGCGCGAAATGCCTATTAAATCGCTAAAAGGCGCCATAATAGGCATTGTAAGTGCTGCTTTGGCACTCCCCGATGGGATGACAATATTAATAATATTTTGTATCACATACATTACTCCTACACTTCCAACGCGTCCCAACTCATCCATACTTTGAGCTAAACCATGCAGTATACTATCGACAATCTTCCCATCTTCGAGCACCACAATTATACCTCCGGCAAGTCCTACAATTAAAGCAGCCGACATAATGTCTTTTGTTCCGGCAAGAAATAAGTTCGTAATATCATTTGCCGAACGGTTCATGGCCGTACCACTAAATATTCCCATTGCAAAAAACAGTGTAGCAATCTCCATTATGTACCAATCGTATCCCATTACACCAACAATGAGATAAATAATGGTAAATACTAACAAGTTGAGTACAAAAAAATGTGCCGATTTACGCAGCAAAAACGGACTTGAAATAATAAAAAGAGCGGTTATAATGGGTATAGCAGGGAGTACTGAGCTTGAATTTCCCACTTTCAGGGTGCTTTCGGGGAAAAGGAATGCGGCCACCAACATAACTGTAGAAAGGAAACCATAGGTTATCCAAGCAGCTGTGGGCGTGCGATATTGTAACTTATCAACCTCTCCTTCATCGGTACGGTCGCGCCACTGCTTATCATCCTCGTATACTAAACTTCGTGTTGGGTCTTTTTTAATGCGATTGGCATACCGCAAAACAAAAGCAATTCCAATAATATTAATAATTAACCAAGCGAACATGCGGTACTCTATTCCCGAAAACAGTGGAATTTCGGCCAAACCTTGAGCTATACCAATTGTAAACGGGTTTAGAATTGCTCCCGCAAACCCTAATCCGGCAGCTACAAAACACATGCTTACCCCAACTATACTATCATACCCCATTGTAATTGCCATTGGTACAACAATAATTATAAATGCGATGGTTTCTTCGCTCATGCCAAATACAGCACCAAACACACTAAACATTATCATAATCATCACAATTATGATATTATCGACACCAATACGGCGCATAAACCGAATTCGCTCCAGCTTTTGCGTCATTCGCAGGAAAGAATATATTCCCACATCGATGGATTTACTATCGTTCATAATCCAAAAAGCTCCGCCAATCATCAAAATAAAAACAATAATACCAGCCTGCCGTTCAAAGCCTTTAAACATGGCTGCAAAAACCTCCCACGTTTGAGGAACACTTTCTGTGGGCACAAATTCCATGGTTTTTTGAATTTCTCC
>JAWOEM010000274.1:0-4629 GCA_046482785.1 Salinivirgaceae bacterium | reverse complement strand
CACCCTTCTGGTAATCGATTCCTTTGTAAATGCTTTGCACGAAATATATACAAAAGCTCCCATTTCGAAAGATCGCCCCATAAAAGGCTATGTGCAGGTAGTGCAGATAATCGTATATTTTATGGGGGTAATTACAATTATTGCCGTTTTAATTGGAAAATCGCCGGGAACATTACTGGCCGGACTAGGAGCATTGGCAGCAGTGCTCATGTTGGTATTCAAAGACAGTATTTTGGGTCTTGTGGCAGGCATTCAACTTTCGCTCAATAAGATGGTAAAAATCGGCGACTGGATAAGTATGCCCGCCCATGGTGCCGACGGCGATGTAATCGAAATTACACTCAACACTGTCAAAGTTCAAAACTTCGATAAAACCATAACCACCATCCCAACCTACGCACTTGTTTCAGAGTCGTTTAGTAACTGGCGCGGCATGATGGAATCTGACGGAAGGCGCATAAAACGTTCACTTTACGTGGATATTCGTTCCATACACTTTTGCTCCGAAGAGCTGCTCAACAAACTTGAAAAAGTACATGTACTAAGCGATTACATAAAAAGCAGGCGCAAAGAAGTAAGTGATTACAACAAAAGCAAAGGGGTGGACGAAAGCATGATGGCCAATGGGCGGAGACTTACAAACATAGGCGTTTTCAGGCGCTACATTGAGGAATATCTCAAGCATCATCCACAAATAAACCAAGATATGACTTTCCTCGTTCGTCAATTACAAGCCACCGAAAAAGGCGTTCCTGTAGAAATTTACGTGTTCAGTAAAGAGCAGCGATGGGTGCATTTCGAAAACATCCAAAGTGATATTTTCGATCACCTACTGGCAGCCATTCCCGAGTTTGAGTTAAGCATATATCAAAACCCATCGGGCAACGACTTACAACAGTTTATCAAAAATAAGGCTATTTGAGAATAACGAGAGCAACAATTAAGTACATTTGCCCATATTAATAACCAAAAATTATTAAATCATGTACAGAATATTTTTTTCAGCACTATTCACCATTATGTTTGGTACAATAAACCTCCCTGCACAGCAACAGGGACCGCATATTGCATTCGATAAAGTAGTGCACGACTATGGAAAACTACAAGAAACAGAAGGAGTTGCAAAGTACAATTTTGAGTTTACCAATACAGGCAGTACGCCTCTAGTTATCAACAGGGTAAATGCTTCGTGCGGTTGCACAAGTTCCGATTACACAAAAAAACCCATTCAGCCCGGCGAAAAAGGATTTGTATCGGCAGAATATAACCCTGCAAACCGCCCAGGTCCATTTAACAAAACCATACGCGTGTACAGTAACTGTACCGAAAACCCCACAATTGTGTTGCGTATAAAAGGAGACGTAGCTCCTAAACCACGATCTATTGCTGATGATTACCCAACTTTAATGGGTGATATTCGTCTGAACAATACACAGTTTGCTTTTATGAATGTAACAAATAAAGATCGTGAACTAAAAACGCTAAACGTTGTAAATGTTTCGTACAAACCGGTAAAACTCGAAATGGAACGCATTCCCGAATATATCGATATTGAATTTAAACCAGCTACCCTCAAACCAGGTGAAAAGGGAGTAATTAATGCCACATTTCACGGCGCAAAAACCAACGATTTGGGTTATGTAAGAGGACGCATGTCGCTGAAAATTAATGGCGAATTAAACCCTCGCCACAGCATAGCAACCACAGCCAATGTAAAAGAAGATTTTTCGCACCTAACAGAAGAAGAGCTAGCCAACGCTCCAAAGATTGTATTCGAAGAAAACACATTCGACTTTGGAACAATTACACAAGGGGAGGTTGTAAACCATAAATACACATTCAAAAACGAAGGTAAAACCGACCTGATTATTCGGAAAGTTCATGCCAGCTGCGGTTGTACAGCAATTGCTCCTCCAAAGGAAGCAATCAAACCCGGCGAAACCAGCTCCATTGAAATGAAGTTTAACTCGCGTGGAAAGCTAAACAGGCAGCATAAAACCATTCGAATTTATTCGAACGATCCGGGAAACAGCATTATAACCCTGATTGTACGAGGCGAAGTAAAAAAAAAGTAACCCCTGAGCTTAAGCTATTTTAAGCCCAACAATATACAAAACTGCAACCCCACATTCGGGTTGCAGTTTTTTTATACCCTGTTTTTAATCATTTATAAAAATACACAACGAAACAAAAAAGGTGTTTACTTTGTATTCTACCAAACATTCGCAAGTGTAAAAATTTACAATATGCTTGGAAATTAGTTCCACATTAAGAGTACAAAACAACTAGGATAATCTGCCAGAAAAAGACCTAATAAAATGAGCACACACGACGAAAAAAATAAAAGCGCCTTAAAAGTCAATAAAGGAATAGCCCAACCACCCGCCATTAGTCCGGCGGCACGAAACAATTTTCGAAAATTCCGAAAAAAGCAATTACAACTACCGGAATACATCGAAGGCATCAAAGCCGGAAATAGAAGTATACTGAGCAGAGCCATTACACTAATCGAAAGCTCGCTGCCTGCTCATCAGGAGTTGGCACAACAAATAATTGAAGCATGCCTTCCCTATACCGGAAATGCTACACGCGTTGGAATAACAGGCGTACCGGGCGTTGGGAAGAGTACTTTTATTGAAGCTCTTGGCAATGAAATTACCACACGTGGGCATAAATTGGCGGTACTGGCCATCGATCCTAGCAGCGAACGCTCAAAAGGATCGATACTTGGCGATAAAACCCGAATGGAAACCCTAAGCACCAACAGAAACGCATTTATCCGGCCATCGCCTTCGGCAGGTTCGCTGGGCGGAGTAGCCCGAAAAACGCGCGAATCGATGCTTCTATGCGAGGCTGCCGGTTTCGACATTGTATTTATCGAAACAGTGGGTGTGGGACAAAGCGAAACGGCCGTACATTCCATGGTCGATTTCTTTTTACTACTTATGCTTGCCGGTGCAGGCGACGAGCTACAAGGAATAAAACGGGGAATCATGGAAATGGCCGATGCAATTGCCATCAATAAAGCCGATGGCAACAACAAAGACAAAGCCAATCAGGCAAAAGCAGAATACTCCGGCGCACTGCACCTGTTCCCTCCTACACCATCGGGGTGGTCGCCCAAAGTTGTAACCTGCTCTGCGTTACACAATATTGACATCGACAAGGTATGGCAAACGATTGAAGACTACCGGAAACTAACGCAAAAAAATAATTACTGGACAGAAAACAGAAACGGACAAGCCAAATACTGGATGTACGAAACCATTAACGAACAGTTGAAAAACAATTTTTATCAAAATAAACAAATAAAGTCGATGCTCGAGCCAACAGAGCTCGATGTGCTCAACGATCGGAAAAGCTCCTTTCAAGCAGCACACGAGTTGCTAAACACCTATTTTAAACAAAAGTAGGCATCCCATCTGGGAAATTCAGTTCAGGCTCGTTGGTCATAGCCCACAATTTAATTGCCGGGGCGGGCACACAAATAATAATTATTGCTATTTTCGCACCATGCAAAAGATTATACAACTTATCACACGTTTTATACCACGCGAAACACAACAGCGTATCGCCCATTTCTTTTTACGCATTGTAAGCATTTTTTACCGTGGCAGCGCCTATCTGGATCCGATTAACAATAAAAGTTATCGTAAACTATTGCCATACGGACGTATTAATGCTCGACCCAACGCACTGGCACCCGACAGCATGTCGCTGGAGCGCCACCGGGCTATTTGGCTTTTTTTACAAAACGAAACAAAATTTTTTACAGAAAATGTGAAGTTTTTGCATGTGGCGCCGGAATATTGTTTTCTACGACTATTTAAAAACCAGAAAAACCTCGACTATGTTACTGCCGACCTGAGTTCGCCTTGGGCAGATGTAAAAATGGATATTCGGAAAATGCCGTTTGATGACAATACATTCGATGCAGCCATGTGTAACCACGTATTTGAACATGTGTGGGAAGACGTGGACTCCATGCGTGAGTTCTACCGTGTTTTAAAACCGGGTGGCTGGGCTGTTTTTCAGGTTCCCATCAGGTGGAACCAACCGGAAACGTACGAAGATCAGTCCATAACCGACCCGGCAGAGCGCGAAAAACATTTTGGACAGCGCGACCATGTTCGATATTATGGTGCAGACTACACCGAACGCCTGCAAAAAGCCGGTTTTCAGGTAGATGTGGTCGACCTTAACAAAAAGTTTTCGGCAGACCAAATGAGAAAATTTGCTCTTCTACCAAACGAAAAAATTATTTTCTGTACCAAGAAACAGTAAAACGGACGCGCACTTTTCAATAAAATAGAGAAAAGCAGTTCAAAAACATAATTCAAAAAATTGTAACCTTTCTATGAGTCCGAAGTTTAGTATCACTCCGTGACAACACTTCATTTTCAACTTGAATTCTGCGAGCATTTGGCATTTTTCAATATTTATGCTTGTATATTTTTTTTAAAAACAAAAACTTCACCGCTGACAGTGCTTTTTATTTGCTAAAGAATTTGTTTTTCACTATTTTGCTAAAAACCTTATCCAATGAGCAACGAAGAAAAAGATTTGGTAAAGCGCATCGCCCGGCTAATGGAAGAAAACAAAGAGCTGGCCATAGTAAACAAAAAGCTG
>JAWOEM010000219.1:0-6512 GCA_046482785.1 Salinivirgaceae bacterium | reverse complement strand
CGGACAAACGTTCGATTTGGAGGGTGTTCGTTCGAGGCGCGATAATCCTACTCATGTGAGTACCAGTCCGTTTACAACGTACAACTATCACGGTAGCGGGAATTTTGCATCGATTATTGATATCGCCATTTTGGGCGCAACAGAAGTCGATTTGAATTTTAATGCCAATGTGGTAACGCACTCAGATGGCTACTTGCTGCACGGAATTGGTGGTTGGCAGAATTGCTTATTTGGAAAAACCGTTATCTTACCTATTCCGCTGTTCCGCGATCGTATTCCGGTAATTGTCGATGAGGTTACAACCCTTTGCGGCCCCGGAGAGTTGATCGATGTAATTGTTACTGAGCGGGGAATAGCCATTAATCCGCTTCGGAAAGATTTAATTGAAAAGTTAAAAGATAGCGATTTGCCCATTAAAACCATTAAAGAACTTCAGCAAGAAGCAGAGGAAATTTGTGGCAAACCTAAAACACCCGATTTTGACGAGCAGGTTATTGCTGCTATCAAATGGGTCGATGGCACCGTTATCGATGTGGTAAGAAAGGTGAAAGAGTAATAGATATTTTGCTTGCTTGGAAATTGACAAATTGAAAGGTGCTTGCTTTGGCAAGCACCTTTTTTTTGTTCTTGAGCCAGACTTGCATCTTCTTCGTTCAAAAATAACTCATAAAAAAGCCCCCAATAACTGTATCGGGGGCTTTTTGATTCGTACTGTATTAAGTTATTCCTCGCCGCGTAGTTGTGCGGCTTTGGTGTGGTATTTTTTTGCTCTGCGATTCTTGCCCAGTTTTTCGTATGCATTGCCCATATTTTGGTAGGCTAATGCATATTCCGGGTTTATCGCTACGGCTTTCTCAAGTGCATCAATGGCTTCTTTGTATTTGCCCATGTCCATGTATACCACGCCAAGGTTGTTGAATGTGTTTTCGTTTTCGGGATCTAATGTGGTGCTTTTTTCGTAGTATTGAGCTGCCTTTTCATGCTGTCCGATACTTGAATAAGAGAATCCCAATTTTGGAAATGCACCCTCATAGTCGTCTGGCTTTGTGTTAACTACAGTTTCAAATTCCCTAATGGCTTCGTGGTATTTGTCTTCCTGAAAATAGGCTTTCCCTAATTCGTACATTGTTCCCGTGTGTTCGGGGTCGAGTTGCTTTCCTCTTTGCAAATAGGGAATTGCTTCTGCGTATTTGTTCAGTCTGTTAAGCACAAACCCCAAATTGTAAAGTGCAATGTCGTAATTTTCATCACATTCTACAGCTTTTTGATAATTGAATGCAGCACGGTTATAATCGTCTAGGCTAAAGTAGCATTCTCCCAATAAGTTATAGGCAAATGCATATTCGGGGTTGGCCTCTATTGCTCTGTTTATAAATGGTATAGCTTCTTGGTATTGTTGGTTTTTGTAGAATATTTCACCAATTGCTACCAGTGTATAAACATTTTCCGGATCTATTTCTATAGCTTTATGGTACGAGTTTAAAGCTTCTTGTGCATCGTTTAATTTTACATATACATCGCCCATGTTAATGCGTGGGAGAACATCATTTTCGTTTATTTCCAGTGCTCGGCGGAAATGCGCCATGGCTTTGTCGAAATCTTGTAAGTCAAAGTAGGCTTCGCCCAGGGCATTAATTGCGTAGCTGTATTCGGGGTCTATTTCAATCGATTTGTGATAATTCTCAATGGCCAGCTGTATTTTATCCGTATTTTTATAAAGATCGCCAAGGTTGCAGTAGGCAATGTCGTAATTTGGATTTACAGCCAGGGCTTTTTTGTAATTCACTTCTGCTTCGTCGTATTGTTGCAGATATTTGTAAATGTTGCCTAAGCTATTGTATATGTCCGGGTCATTTGGTTCTATTTCTGCAGCACGTTTGAGTAATTCAATACCTTTGTCCGGGTCGCCGGATTCGTAGTAGGCATTTCCCATATTGTAAAAGGCGAGCATGTAATTCGGATCTATTTCCAGTGCCTTGTTGTATGCATTAAAGGCTTCTTGGTGCTTGTTATTGTTTTTGTATAAATTCCCCAGATCAATATACCCATCTATGTACAGCGGGTTGGCTTTAACAGCATTGCGTAAAGCTTCTTCTGCTTTTTCAGGTTCGTTTAGTTCGGTATATACATTTGCAAGTAAGGCAAAAGAGAATTCGTATTTTTCGTTTATTCTTGTGGATTTTAATAGTGTTTGTTTGGCATCTTCGAGTTTTCCTTGGGCTTTTTGTATCGTAGCCTGTGAAAATAATACCGATGCGTTTTCGGGGTCGAGATTTAGCGCCTTCTTTATTGCTTCTTCTGCTTTGGCGTAGTCTTGTGAGTCGGTATATATTGTTGCCATTGTGGCAAATGCATCAGCGTCTTTGGGTTTAATCTTTACCAATTGTTGGTAAAACTCAATGGCTTTTTCGTGATTTAAGAGAAAGTAGTGTGCATTTCCTGCAATTCTCAATGCGTTTCGGTGGTTGTTTTCGAGCTTTAGGGCTTTATCCGCGTATTCCAGCGCTTTATTATAATCTCCTTTTCGGTTGTAAATGTAGCCGAGATTGCTTATAGCTGTAACAAATTCCGGGTCGAAATCGATTGCTTTTTTATAGCTTTTTTCGGCCTTGTCGAGTTGTTGTTTTTCGTCGTAGTAGTTACCCATCGCATTGTGCGCTTGCGGAAAGTTAGGCCTTAAATCCAATGCTTTATTGATCCATTTATATGCCTCTTCAAATTGGCGTTGGTCTAAATATACATAGCCCATAAAGTAATACCCTTCGGCATACTCCGGATCTAGTTTCAGAGCTTTATTCAGGCAGCGTGCTGCATCTTCATATTCTCCACGTGCGTTATATACAAACCCCAGTTTGCCAAGGGCTTCGGCGCTATTGGGGTTAAGGTTCAGTGCTTGGTTAAAGTATTTAAACGCATTTCCGTATTCTCCATCTTTTCGGGCTTCTTCGCCCAGCTTTATGTATTCTTCCACCGAGTTCAGGTTTTCGAGTACAGCTTTTTTTCGGGGATTACACATTTCGCAATCGCCGGTATCTTCGTGGTAGTGTACTTCGCAAACTTCGGCTCCACATTTGGGACACTCGAAGCTGTCGATTATTTTCATGCGTTTGCCACATGAACTGCATTTTACCACTGCTCCCGATTCATCGACGTTTTTTACGAAAGTGGCATTGCCAGAAATGTTGTAGTCTTCTTTTCCATTGATGATGTCGCCCGCAATAACGTTCTTGTCGCCCAAGTTAACACCTCCGGATTTTTGAGCTGTGGGTGCCTCTTGTTTGGGTTCTTCTTGCGAGCTTCCGCAAAACGGGCAAAACTTCATGCCGGGCTGGAGTTCCTGGTTGCATGAAATACAGTGAACAGCCATTATTTCTAATTTGCTTCCGCACTCCATGCAGAATTGCATCGTATCTTCATATTCAATATTGCAACTTGTACATTTTTTCATTTTCGTCAAATTTTAGAAGTTAATCATCCTGGCGTGTACCACATTCGGGGCAAAATGGCTCGTCGCCAACTTCGAAACCACAGTTTGTGCAAACTTTCACTTTTTTGTTGTCGCCTTTTTTAATTTGTTCGCGTACCACGCCGGCGTAGCGATCTTCATTTTTATCTGCCATTTGTTGTGTGCGTTCTATTTCGCGTTCTTTCGATTGCATCATTCCGCCCATGGCTTGTGCGTTGGCACTCGACATATCTCTCACGGCTTGCATTTGTTGCTCCATGAACTCTTTCATCATACGAGTTTGTTCTTGTGCACTATCTACACGAGTGTCGTTGGCTACTTGTGCAGCTTCGGCTTTGAATTTTTCTGCCATGGCCTTGGCGGCATCGGGTGTAATGGCCGGGTTTGCAACCATAATCTGTTCTGCCGACATGCCTGCGTAAATGTTCAAGCGCTCTTTTTCGTGTGTTTGGTCTTGTTCTTTTTCTTTGAGTTTACGCGCCAATTCGGCCTCTTCGCGTTCTTGCCTAATGGCTTGCGCTTGTTTTAGTAAATCGAGCTGGCCGAGCTGTTCCTCCTTGTCCATTTCCATCTCCTTTTTTCGGCGCTCATCCATGTATTCATCAGCTTTGCGCTGACGTTCCTGTTGTAAATTGAATAGTCGCGAGCCCAGCTCTTCTTCCATTTTTATGCGCTCTTCCTGTACCTTACGCTGTTGCTGCATTACCATCATTTCCACGGCTGCCGATCGTTCAATGGAGTGGTCTTCTGACCGCTCCTGTATGTCGCGTTGCACATTGGCCAGCTCTTCTTCTGAGAGCAAATTGTCTTTGTTTATTTCTGCCAGTCGGCGGTTAAAGTCCGCAGCGTTTTCGGCGTTTTGGAGTTCTGCACTGTTCTGCTCCTGCGATAGCCGATTCATAAAATCGTTGCGTCGCTTTAAGTGTTCTAATTCCTGTTCCGAAAGATACATCTCTTCGCTAAGCCTTTCCAGCCGTTGCAGCTCCTCGCGCGAAGTTTCTATTTTTACAATTCCTCTGCACTCCAAAAACGGAAATTTCGATTCAAATACGGTTTTTAGCTTTTCATCGAGCACACTCTTTATTCCACTGTTGAGGTTTATATCTTCGGGAGCAAATTCGGTGGTTGTTTGGTGGATAATTTCTTCGAGAAATGGAGCCAATTCTTTGGCAAATGTATCGGCCGGTAATACGGTTTTATCCAATAAATGGTTTTTGTAAAGTTCCATTACATTCTGCACCTGAACCGAAACCAGTGTGCCGAGGTCGACCTTAATGGTGTTTGTGGGAACATTGGAGAAAGTAAACGGAAGCGAGAAGTTTTCGCTCCGACACAGTACAATTTCTACCGGAAGGCGTTTTTGAAGTGCTGCCGTAACCGCATCAATGTCTTTTTGGTTTTGCGATGTTTCTTTGTTTCGGCCTCCAAAGAGCGACGAAAAAAAGTTGATTATGCCCGATGATCCGCTACCTGAAGCTTGAGCTTTTTTTACAAATGAGTAGATTCCTGCTTGCAGCATCGACTGAAGTTTTCCGCCAACCATAACCATGGCCAAATAGCCTTCGGGAATTATCACCCCTTTGGTTTTGCTGTATTCCGAAAACAACTCTTCGGTAAGTCGCGTTGCAATTTGTCCGGGTTCCATTTCCCAGCGAATATACCCTTTCCCGGGTGGCTCTTTTTGAGGCTGTTCTTGTGGTTGTTGCGTTTTCTGTGGAGCACCACATTTTGGGCAGAACTTTGCGTTGGGTTTCAGCCCATGTCCGCATTCAATGCATTGGTTCTCTGCGGGCTCTTGTGGGGGTGTTGCTTGTTGGATTTTCGTGCCGCATTTTCCGCAAAATTTGGCAGTGTCTTTCAGTTCGTTTTCACAGTTTGGACATTTCATTATTGTGTGTTTTTACAATTATTCATTCGTTAATGAAGTACAATTATCAGCGGACAGCTGCGTGTTCTGTCAGCTCATAATCACTATTTCGATTCAAATTCTGCCAGTACATCGCCTTGTGCATCAGTGCTTACAGAAATGTATTTGTCAAATTCTTCTTGCTCTTTTTTATAGGTTATGTTGTTATAGCTTTTTCCTTCGAAACTATATTTTTTAAAAGCAGGCTCAATGTTTTTAAACTCCGGGTATTTTTCCCAAACATTTTTGTTTATCAGGTTGATGATTTTTCGTTGAGCCTCGTCAACAGCACTTCTTACAGCATCGTACATGGAGTCAGATTGACCCGGGCTGCCTTTCGATTCAGCCATTTCGGTTTCCTGTAGCTCTTGGTAGTGTTCGCCTTGCAGACTTTTAGTCGATTTTGGTGTTTTATGTGCTTGTTTTGTGCCTAAAAAGAATACCGGATCGCCAAAAAGGTTGAATTCCATAAGTGTTAACAGGCTGGTAGCCGGGTCGCGCTTTACGCTGTTGTTAAATGCATTTATTCGTGCTTGCAGGAGTGCTTCACCTGCTGTAAGGCCTTGCTGTATGAGGGCAAGGAAGTCGTGAATAACCACATCGGCAAGGTTCATGGGTGGAGCCGACGGCCCCCACGCAATGCGCGACGAACCTACAAACGAAACCGTTTTTCCGGCAAAAGCCGATAATAAAATGCTTTCGTTGGTCTCCAAACCAATAAATCGAGCACCATAACACGCTTCTACGCCCACAATATTGTACTGCTGGTTTTGGATAATAGCCTGTGGCGAAAATGCTACCGGATAGGCGTCGCCTTTTTGGCCAAACCATGCCGCCGATTTATTGGAGCCATGCAAGTTAAAGTAGTGTAATTGTGCGTCGGCGCTGTAGTATTGGTTCAGGTTTTCGATGGTTAAGCCGGGCGAAATATAAAGCTGATCGTTTGTAACTCTGTTGTTAATTTCAGAGGAGACCGCTTGCCAGCAATTTGCACTTAGTCCGAATGTTTTGGTGGTCTGCATTTCCGGAATGGCTTGTAGTGTATTGCCCAAAATATTTGTAATGTAATTTATATCCACTTTATTGCCGGTTGGTACCCAAAATCCGCAAGCAATTATATTGTATATCTTTGTATTCCTT
>JAWOEM010000141.1:0-2981 GCA_046482785.1 Salinivirgaceae bacterium | reverse complement strand
ACACATAGAACGAGGCAGCAGTCCGCGCGAAGCAGCCATTTACGCAACCAACGAGGTTTGGTTGGCTGTGGTAGTTACTACATTAACGGTTGTGGCTGTGTTTTTCCCTATGACCATGATTTCGGGCATGACCGGCATTATGTTTCGTCAGTTAGGATGGATTGTAACCATCACCGTTACATCGTCTACGCTTGCCGCGATAAGCCTGACTCCAATGTTGAGCTCAAAAATGCTGCGTTTGCGCACCCGCACAAAAGAGCCGGGGCGCTGGAGTTACGATCGAACGATTAAAGTAATGCTCGATAAGTTTGATGCATGGTACGAGCGTGCGTTGTCGTGGAGCTTATATCATAAAAAAGTAATTGTGTTTTCGGCGCTCGGTATTTTGGTGTTGTCAGGTGTGATGTCGAAACAATTGGCTACGGAGTTTATGCCCCAATCCGACGAAAGTCGCTTTTCAATTTCTATTGAATTGCAATCCGGTACGCGTGTCGATAAGTCCATCGAAATTGCACGTACGGTCGACAGTATTTTAAATAGCAAATACCCGGAAATAAAAATCATTGCCACATCGGCAGGAGCCGACGATCAGGGTGGATTTATGTCGATGTTTCAATCGACCGGTTCCAATATTATTAACTACAATATTCGATTGCTCGATGTGGAAGACCGTGAGCGCGATATTTGGTCTATTGCCGAAGATGTGCGGCAAGATTTGGCAAAAATTCCCGAAATTACAATTTACAATGTAAGTATGGGCAACTCCGGAATGGCCGGAAATAACGTGGATGTGGAGATTTATGGTTACGACCTGCAAACCACAACGCGCATTGCCCGCCAGGTGGCCGATAGTATTCGAAGCATTGCCGACGCTCGCGAGGTGACGGTTAGTCGCGAAGATGAAAAACCCGAGTTACGCATGGAGCTCGATCGCGAAAAGCTGGCCATGAATGGGCTCAATACAGCCACCGTGTCGCAAGCGCTCTACAACCGCGTGGAAGGAATGATTGCTACCAAATACCGCGAAATGGGAGAGGAGTATGATGTGGTGCTGCGTTTCAAAGAAGAGTTTCGCAATAGTATTACCGATATCGAAAATATTGTTGTGCAAAACAGACTTGGCAATAGTGTGAAACTCAAGGAACTGGGTGAGGTGAAAGAATATTATTCTCCGCCAAACATTGAGCGGAAACGCCGGGAGCGTGTTGTAACCGTATCGGCAACACCATACGAAACATCGTTGGGCGAGCTCGCCGAGGCTATCAAAGGTAAGGTCGCAAATGTAGATATGCCGCGAGACGTAATGGTTGAAATTGGCGGTGCCTACGAAGATCAGCAAGAAGGGTTTATGGATATTGCCATGTTATTGGTGTTGAGTTTGTTGCTAGTGTATATTGTAATGGCATCGCAGTTCGAATCGTTGAAAATGCCGTTTATCATCATGTTTTCCATTCCGTTTGCTTTTTCGGGTGTAATTTTCGCCCTGCTTATTACCAATACCACACTGAGTGTTATTGCTGCTTTGGGTGCTGTTATGCTTGTGGGAATTGTGGTGAAAAATGCCATTGTGCTGGTCGATTATATTAATCTGATGCGGGAACGCGGGTATGAGCTCGATGAGGCAATTACCCTCTCGGGGAAATCGCGTTTGCGCCCGGTGTTGATGACGGCTTTGACCACCATTTTGGGAATGTTGCCATTGGCACTGAGTACCGGTGAGGGATCGGAGATTTGGAGCCCCATGGGAATTTCGGTAATTGGCGGTTTGGTGGCATCTACACTTATCACAATGGTAATTGTACCTGTTGTGTATAAATTGTTTGCCATTCGCGGAGAACGAAATAAAGATCAAAAAATTCGTGCGAAGTACGCATTTTTGAATAAATAATATGAAGAAGCACCTTGCTGCAATACAAGCAAGGTGCTTCTTTACCTTTTTTAGCATTAACAAATAAAGAAAATAAAAATGAAATGTACTTGTTGTTCGAAGCTATCAAAGCTTAGTGTTGAAATAGTGAAATGGATATTTCATGTCAATTATTAAAAAAAAATAAATACACATTATGAAGTCAATATTTATAGTATACAATCAAGCTCATACAGAGAAAGTTGCCTATATGCTCGATCATTTTGGAGTGCGAGGCTATACCCAATGGAACGGTGTTGCCGGACGAGGCTCTGAAAGTGGCGATCCGCACCTGGGAACGCATACGTGGCCCGAACAAAACCAAGCATTACTGGCTGTAGTGAGCGATGATAAGGTTGAAGAGATACTAGAAACCGTAAAAAAAATAGATGAAATAAATACCGACGTTGGTATTCGCGCATTTGTGTGGAATATAGAACAGATGGTTTAGTAAGTAATCGCTCAAAATGCTTTTTGGTAAATCGTTGTTTTCATCTGGCATGCACAACTCTTCGTGGTGTGTATGCCATTTTTTTTTGAGCTTTGCAGGCCGGTTTATGTTATTGCGTCGGGCATTATACACTTGTTAAATTGCGGCAACTCGTGTATGCTCATTTCTGTCCATTTTTTTAGGTGTTGGTCTATAATTATTCTTAGCAACTCTTGCCGGCCAAGCATGGCGCCGGTTTTCGTGTTTTTTAGTACCACTATTGTTAGTTTGTACTTTGGAACACGAATTAGCAAACTTTTAAACCCTTGCCACCATCCGGCGTGGTAGTAAACTTTTTCGCCTTTTCGCTCAAACATTCGCCAGCCATAGCCATAGTTGTGCTTGTAGTGTTTTGGTTTCCCCATGGGACGAAAAGCCAGCTCCAGAGTATCGGTATCCATTAAAATATTGCTGTACAGCCCCTGATCCCATTTGAATAAGTCCTCAGCCGTGGTGTAAATACCTTTGTCGCCGTATGTGCCATTCAGGTAGGCTTCGGTGGCCACATTCCAGCGGTAATTATAGCCCTTGGCCATGTGTGGCAACGAATCTGTGTGGTTGTAGATATAGGTTACGGTGTTGTGC
>JAWOEM010000105.1:0-4626 GCA_046482785.1 Salinivirgaceae bacterium | reverse complement strand
ATAGTTTCTTTTCTTGTATTAAGACCTATTAAAATAAATTATCAAAAAACTAATTATAATATTTATGGGATTTGTAGCGTAATTTCTTTTGAAAAAGGCAGAAATTATGGGCGAATATTAATTTCAGCTACAATTAGTTTTTTACAAGAAAAGAAAAAATCCGCTTTAGGATTTACGAACAAAACTGCTTTTTTTAATAAAGCTGGTTTAGGAACAGAAAAAGAATTTATTAAAAGATTTGTTTATGTAAATCCTAAAACTAAAGAAAAAATACATGACGATGATGGAGATGGTATTTTTTACAATGGCAAAGATAACTTCATTCAGAAAGTTCTTTCTACAAAATCAATTGTTGAAATTCCAATACTTCATTGGTAACGGTGCTAAATCTAAACGCTAAAGAGTATAATAAAAATGACTTATTGAAATTCCGTAACTTTGGAAAAAAATCTCTTACTGAGTTGGAAGAGTTGCTCACTAATATGAGCCTGAACTTTGGAATGGATATAGGTAAGTATAAACTTGACAAGGACAGTTAAGATGAGACACAATAAAAAATTTAATCATTTAGGACGTAAACATGGGCACCGAGCTGCCATGTTATCAAATATGGCGTCGTCGCTTATCATTCATAAAAGAATTAAAACGACTTTAGCGAAAGCAAAAGCACTGCGCACATACGTTGAGCCACTTATTACAAAATCAAAAGTGGATTCGACACATTCAAGAAGGGTTGTTTTTAGCTACCTTCAGAATAAAGATAGCGTATCGGAACTATTTCGCGATATCGCTGTTAAAGTGGGAGACCGCCCGGGTGGATACACACGAATACTTAAATTAGGTAATCGTATGGGCGATAACGCTGAAATGTGTATTATTGAACTTGTTGATTATAATGAAAACATGCTTCAAGATACGAAACAAAGCAGCGGAAAATCATCGCGCAGAAGAAGAGGTAAGAAAAAAACCACTGAAACTGCCACCGCACAAACAGCCGACAGCGCTACAGCCAAGGAACCAACGGCAAAAAAGGAAGATAGTTCTGAAGATCAGAACACTCCCGATGCTGAAAAATAAATTTTATCATAAATTTATGTTAAAAGGGGATAAAGGATTAACTTTATCCCTTTCTTTTTGTAATAATAATTAAAATTTTGAATTATGGCACACATAGCAAAAATTACCGCCAGACAAATTTTGGATTCTCGTGGAAATCCAACAGTAGAAGTAGATGTAATAACTGATCAAGGAGTTCTTGGCCGTGCTGCTGTTCCTTCAGGAGCCAGTACTGGTGCTTTTGAAGCTCACGAAATGCGCGATGGTGATATGTCTATGTACTTGGGGAAAAGTGTTCTTAATGCAGTAAATAACGTCAACACAAAAATAGATGAAGAGCTACGCGGCTTTTTTGTTTTCGATCAAGCAGCTATCGACCAAGCAATGATCGATTTAGACGGAACTGAAAATAAATCAGTTCTGGGAGCAAATGCTATGCTTGGAGTTTCACTTGCTGTTGCCAAAGCTGCAGCTATTTCTTCAGGACAAGATCTTTATCGCTACCTAGGTGGTGTAAACGGCCGTACATTACCTATTCCTTTAATGAATATCTTAAATGGCGGCCAACATGCCGATAATAAAATAGATATTCAAGAGTTTATGATCATGCCTGTCGGTGCTGAAACATTTTCTGAAGCCCTTCAAATGGGAGCTGAAGTTTTTCATAACCTGAAAAAAGTTCTTACCGAAAAAGGTCATGCAACGAATGTTGGCGACGAAGGTGGATTTGCACCCGCGCTGGAAAGCAACACAGAAGCTCTGGATTATGTAATGACGGCTATCGAGAAAGCCGGATATAAGCCGGGTAAAGATATTTACATTGCCCTGGATCCGGCAGCTACAGAATTCTATGATGCTAAAAGAAAATTGTACATATTTGAAAGTGACGGTTCTGAGCGTACTTCTGAGCAAATGGTTGAGTACTGGAAAGAACTCGTAGACAAGTACCCGATTTTAAGCATCGAAGATGGCTTAGCCGAAGAAGATTGGGCTGGTTGGCAATTGCTTACTAAAACCATTGGCGATCGTGTACAAATTGTTGGCGATGACTTGTATGTTACCAATGTAAAAAGATTACAAAAAGGTATTGAGATGAATGCAGCGAACTCAATTCTAATTAAAGTGAACCAAATTGGTACTTTAACCGAAACAATTGATGCGGTTAACCTTGCAACTAAAAATGGAAATACTGCTGTTATTTCGCACCGTTCAGGCGAAACAGAGGATACCTTTATTGCTGACCTTGCTGTAGCGTTGAATACCGGCCTCATTAAAACAGGTTCGGCCTCGCGTTCCGATAGGATTGCAAAATACAACCAATTACTAAGAATTGAAGAAACGCTCGAGGATACCGCTATTTATCCCGGACGCAACTTTAAATATATTAAGTAGTAAGAAGTTTTATGAAGCTTGGCATGTGAAAATATGCCAAGCTTTTTTATACCCGGAAATATGAGTTATAAAGGCCTTCGTAGTTTTGTTGATGAATTAATTTTTGATAATGAACTTATTGAAATCGACCAGCAGGTAAGCACAGAACTGGAAATTACTGAAATTGCCGATCGTTTTAGTAAACGACCTGATGGAGGAAAGGGTTTACTTTTTAAAAAGACCGGTACGTCTTTTCCGCTTTTAATAAATGCTTATGGAAATGACAAGCGAATTAATTTGGCGCTTGGAATTAACGATGAACGTGAATTTTCAAGACGAATAACTCAATTATTTGACCGTTTTAAAGAGAAACCCAAAGGCTTGGTCAATAAACTTAAGCTTCTTCCTCAATTGGTTTCCATTGCACGGTTTATGCCTAGACAGACCACAAAGAAAGGAGAATGCCAGTTTCATATCGATCGTTCTCCTAATTTGAATAACCTTCCCATTTTGAAATGCTGGCCTTACGATGGAGGGAAATTTGTTACGCTCCCGGTGGTACACACGGTTGATCCTAATACCGGGGAACGAAACGTTGGAATGTACAGAATGCAGCAGTTGTCTGAAAATACAACAGGTATGCATTGGCATAAGCATAAGGTTGGAGCCCGTCATTATGCAGAATACAAAAAACAGGGTAAGCCTATGCCCGTTAGTGTAGTTTTAGGTGGCGACCCGGTTTATACCTACGTAGCTACAGCTCCAATGCCCGATCATTTCGATGAATATATTTTAGCCGGATTCATTCGGCAAAAACCTGTGGAATTAGTGAAATGTATTACCAATAATTTATATGTACCTTCCGATGCCGATATTGTAATTGAAGGATATATCGATACAGAAGAAGATTTGGTGTTTGAAGGGCCTTTCGGCGATCATACCGGGTTTTATTCTTTAGCAGATTACTATCCGAAATTTCATGTAACCTGTATTACAAGTCGTAAAGATGCAATTTATCCGGCTACAATTGTAGGTGTTCCGCCAATGGAGGATGCTTTTCTTGGGAAAATATCGGAGCATTTATTTCTTAAACCGCTTCAAATGGGCATTGCCCCCGATGTTACTGATATGCACATGCCTGTTGCCGGGGTTGTACACAATTTAGTAATAGCTTCGGCCGACATTCAATATGAGGGACAAGCTTTTAAAATTGCCAATGCTTTGTGGGGGGCAGGACAAATGATGTTTACAAAGTACATTATTGTGGTAGATGCCGACGTTAATATCCGCAGTTATACCGAAGTTTTAGAGGCTGTATTGCAAAATTGCGATGTGCAAGCCGATACGCTTTTTTCCAAAGGGCCGCTTGATATTCTCGATCATGCTAGTGATAGGCAGGCTGTTGGAGGTAAATTATGCATCGACGCCACAAGAAAGAACCTTGTATCTGCTCACAAGCAACCTCACTTGCTGAGCAAGCCAGTTGAAGGTGTTGAAATGGTGCTTCTTCAACCGGGAATTGCATTTGTGTATACCGACAATTTAGAAGCCGACCGGAATCGTATTCAGTTAGATTTTAAAGATGAGACATGTTGGGTGTTTTTTGTAGAAAAGGAGTTACGGAAACTCAATTTATACACATTAGCCTGGTACATTATGGGCAACACCGATGCGGTTCGCGATGTCCGGAGAATAAATAATCTGGTATGTATCGATGCATCTAGAAAACATGGACGGCAAGGGTTTTCACGAGCATGGCCAGATTTAGTTGTAATGAACCAAGCGGTGATTGATAAAATCGATGAATCGTGGTCTCAGTTAAATATTGGTCAGTTCATTGAATCGCCATCCAACGCATTGAAATCTATTGCCGAGGAAACAGGTGCCGAACTAAGCTGAGGCTGTTTTTGGCATTAGCGAAAGCTCCCATTCCTTTTATGCAGATGGTCGCTACATCTCCGGCATCATGTGCTTATGGGAATTCGCTTGATTTTTTCATTTATCAAAAATAACTTTCTTTTTCTCTCTACCGCGAATAAAGTTTCATCAAAAAGGGGAGTTCTTCGTTTTCCGGATTAATGCGCATGGCTTTTTGCAATTGATTGAATAATAGTCGCTTGTCGTTACGAAGCATGCCTTCCAGGCCGCGGGTCATCATTTTATTGCTTTCAATAAACCGTTTAAACATAAGTTCGTCGG
>JAWOEM010000050.1:0-2939 GCA_046482785.1 Salinivirgaceae bacterium | reverse complement strand
AGCCCTTTGTGCTCCATGCAGGCAATTTGTATTTGCACCGTTATTTTTCTTATGAAACGGAAATTATTGAACGGATAAGAGATAGCTTAAAGGAAGATAAACAGCTAAGACTTGACCGAATGAGTGAGCTGGAAAAGCACCAGACAATGATTCGGCAGCTTTTCTCAAAGCATACGGTTGATGCAAATCTCGGTATGGAAGAAAATATCAATTGGCAGTTGATAGCTGCATTGACATCGTTGCTGAACAACTTTTCGATTATTACCGGTGGTCCCGGTACGGGAAAAACCACAACAGTAGCTAAATTACTGGCAATTCTTTTTGCCACAAACCCCAACTTGCGCGTGGCGCTGGCTGCGCCAACCGGTAAAGCGGCTGCCCGCATGATGGAATCGTTAAAAAATGCTAAAAGTCAATTGGATATTGATGAAAATATTCAGCAATCATTTGAGCAAATGGAGGCTTCTACGTTGCATCGTTTGTTGGGATATGTGAAGAATTCGCCCTATTTCAGGCACAATGCCGACAACCCATTGCATTACGATGTGATTATTGTGGATGAAAGCAGCATGATTGGAGTGGCGCTCATGGCTAAATTGCTTACTGCCGTAAAAAGTGATGCCCGCATTATGCTGTTGGGCGATAAAGACCAATTGGCTTCGGTGGAGGCAGGGAGTATTTTTGGCGATATTTGTATTACGCAGGCTGATTGCATGAATCGGGTGTCGCAGGAAATGGCCACCTGGATGCAAAAGTTCGATAACCCTGAAAGCTTCATTCAAAAACCCTTTATTGCCAATGGCGAAAACGACAATATATTGCAGGAGCATATCATCGAATTGAAACGCAGTCACCGCTTTAAAAGCAACGAGGGCATCGGGCAATTCAGTAAGGCAGTCATTCACGGAAACCTCTCTGAAGATTTAATTCAGGCACAAGCGCCGCAAAAGGGCGAATATGTGCAGGTTTGTGAAGATTATCAATCGCCGGAGCAGCATCAATTAATGGATTATTTTACCGATTATATTCAGGAGACAAGCATCGCTGAGGCGCTTAATAAGCTGAACCATGTGCGGTTTTTGTGTGCGGTGCGCAACGGTAAGTATGGGGTGAAGAGTTACAATACGCTCATCGAATCGTATTTACAAAAAAAGGGATTAATAAGGCCAATCGGTGAGTTTTACGAGCATCAACCCATTATGATTACCCAAAACGATTACAATTTGGGGCTGTTCAATGGCGATATCGGCATTATCCGAAAAGATGCTAACGGTGCATTAAAAGCCTGGTTTGAAGATGCAGAAAAAGGTGTGCGTCCGGTAAATCCGGCTTACATTAAATCCTGTGAAACCGTGTACGCCATGACCATTCATAAAAGTCAGGGTTCTGAGTTTAGGCATGTGGGCATGGTGCTGCCTGAAGATGAAAATTCGCCCATTCTTACCCGCGAATTGATTTATACGGGCATTACCCGCGCGAAAAAGAGCGTAGTGATTTTTACTTCTAAAGCAACCTTACTGGCCGGTGTGGCAAAGCAGGTGGAGAGAGCATCAGGTATTACGCAACGATTCATGAATAAAAGTTTGTAAAGCATGGCAGAACAATTTTATATATCCAATACCATTGAAAAACTCAGCGAAAAGTTTGCACAAAACGGACAACGCAAAAGTGATATTTTTCAAAAGGATACCATCATAACCCAGACCAAAGGGATGAATATGTGGCTGGCAGCAGAACTGGCTTCAAAGAATAACGTTTTTGCCAATTTCTCATTCATCAGTCCGCAAAACTTTATCAATAAGCTGTTTAAAATATGTGAGGTGGCTACCAATTATGATTATGCCGCCGGCAAACTAACCTGGGAAATTTACTCCCTGCTCAATGAGCCGGAGTTTATGGACAAGTTTGGTTTTGTGGCTAATTACTATCAAAACGATGATGTGAAACGCTTCCAGTTGGCAGCCAAAATCGCCGATTTGTTCGACCAGTACATGATTTACCGCAGTTCGATTATTGAGCATTGGAATCAACAACAGCACCCGGAGCTCGACAACAAGGAGTTTCAGTCTGATTTCAAGAAACATGAGCAGTGGCAATTTTGGCTTTGGCAAAAAATTAAGCAATTGAATGCTGAGGACAGTCCTGACCAGGTGGAATTGCTGGAAAGTTTGATTCAGAAATTACGGAATGGTGACTACAACAGCCAGATAAAACAGGAGTTCCCCTCCATCAGTTTTTTTGGCGTTACGGTATTGACGGCTTTTCATCACAAGGTATTCCAAATATTACATTCCATTATTGATGTGAATTATTATCTGGCATCGCCTTCGGCTAAGTCCAATTGGTGGCAACCTGATTTTCGCGACAGGAACGATATTCTGGCCAATTGCAAAGCTACCGGTCAATATACTTTCGATACATTGCTGAAAAATGCATCGGCTGATGCCATCACGTTTGACGTGAATGGGACAGCAAATAAAACGTTGCTCAATGCGTTGCAACTTGATATTGCTCAAAATTCAACCGAAAATATTCAGAAACTCGATTTTGATCCGATAAAAGATCATTCGTTGCAGATTGCAAGCACTTATTCGCCGGTGCGAGAGGTGGAGGCGTTGTATAATTATTTGCTGGATCTGTTAGACAGGGATAAACAACTCACGGTAAAAGATATCAGTGTGCAGTTAACCGATGTGGAGCTCTATGCTCCGTACATCAAAGCGGTGTTTGATAACGGCCCTAAGGAAATTCCTTATACCATTTGCGATGCCGCTTATACCGATGGCGACACCATTACCAATGCACTGGAATCGTTTTTTCGCATTGAGATTGAAAATTTCAGTAACGAATCGGTTATGCGCTTGCTGGAATCAAAATATGTGCAACGTAAATTCGATTTGAACGATCCGGATACCATCAGGCATTTGCTGAACGATGCC
>JAWOEM010000534.1:0-3294 GCA_046482785.1 Salinivirgaceae bacterium | reverse complement strand
AATCAACACTTTGGATAAAGGCTGTCTTTTGAGTATCACTGACATACATATTCAAATAATAGTGAAACAAGCTAGGATAAATAAAATGGTTATGCTTATCGGGACTAACATTAAAAAGCTGGCCAGAAACATTGATAAACTTTTTAAATGTAGGATCTTGTTCTAACTCTTTTCGAAGTTTTCTATACAGGCTGTCGCCATCAAAATTAGCCTGCTGGCAAAATAGTTTGTACGAAACAGAATTTTCTTCAATCGATTGGTGTAAATAATCGAAATCTGTCAGGTAATCGATTTTCTGGGCTTGCACTATTGCTGAAAACGAGATAAAGAGTAATAAAAGAATAGAAATGGTAAACCGTCTCATTTGCTCGATATTTTTTTTGATTGTGTAATGGGTGGTAAATATACAATTAATATGAAGTAAAACGCATAATGTTCGCAAAATCATTGTAACACAACAGACATGCAAGCCCCTCCTCGCGTTAATTAGTGTCAGCAAGAAGCCTTCAATAAATGCTCAAGCTCCCGATTCTCGAGGACAGGCTTGTTCTTGAAGTTTTATTACTGGGCACACCCAAAAACAGGTAGTTTTTTTTGCTGAGACTAAATAATAGACTCCTACTCCACCTTTACATGCCCATGCGTACACCTCAATTTTCCTATACACTAACAAACTTATAACTTAATTTACAGAACTTTACGAATTCACAATCCTCTACATATCGGTTTTACAACCTAAAATTTGCTGTCTAAATTATTATCAGAGGCCTTTGCTTATAGAAAGTCTACAAAAAAGAATGGCGCCCAAAATGCGTAAACATAAAAACTAAAAATTATGGCATACTCACAGATTTTTCAAGGAAACAGCATAAATCGCGAAAAAATGAGGGGTAATTATTGCACAGTTAAAATATAAATAATTATATTTGCAGCCTCAATTAAGCAATCTCTGGCATTAACCAATAACGGGCTATATTGCACAAATGTAAAACCAATAAAAGATTTGGAAAATGGACTTAATGAAAGTTGTTGAAGAGCAGTTTAAGAGCGAACACAAACATCCTGCGTTCAAAGCCGGTGATACCGTTACTGTTCACTATAAAATTAAAGAGGGTAGCAAAGAGCGTATCCAGAATTTCCGTGGTGTAGTATTGCAGCGTCGTGGACAAGGAATTGCTGAAACGTTTACCGTTCGCAAAATGGCCAGTGGTGTTGGAGTAGAGCGTATTTTCCCTGTAAACTCGCCTTTTGTTGAACAAATTGACATCAACAAAAGTGGTAATGTGCGTCGCGCACGTATTTTCTATTTTAGAAAACTTACTGGTAAAAGTGCCCGTATTAAAGAAAAGATTTACAAAAAAGCTTAATTTTAAGCGAAACGATAGTAAAAAAGACATTTCCATTATGGAGATGTCTTTTTTTTGTGAATAACTTCGTAGAAACTCGCACTCCAGCACTCTATCAACCAACTACTTAGCAAAGAAAAGGCACACCACTACAAGAACACAGAAAAAGAAGTTTATTAACAGTCGGTAGCTACCTACACCATTGATGTATCAGTTGGTCGGCTTCTAAAGCACCCAAGTCTAGCGCTCGCCTCAAATCTTTACAACCAGCCTGCCTCTGGTTTAGTTCATAGCGGCAAATTCCACGGTTTAGGTACAACTCGGGCTTACGCGGCCAAAAGTCCATGCAAAACCCATAATCGGCAACAGCCTGAGTGTAAACCTTACATTGCTGATAGATTTGAGCACGCAAAAAACGAAAATTCGGATTGTTCGATTCGCGGGCTATGGCCTGATTGATAAACGGCAATGCTTGCATGCAGCTACCCGACTGCGATACCATGGATGCATGATGATAGAGCGCCGAAGCACTATCGGGGTAAGCAGCGAGATACAATGTAGAAAAATCGATGCCGGGTTTCTCTGCCTTGCCGGCAGCAAGCGTAGCAATGCGATACAACACAGGATTAGTCGGATCTAATTCAATGGCTTTTTGAACTTCTTTCAGTGCTTTTTTGTGTTTATCCAGTTTCATCAGCACTTTTGCCCGATGCGCAAAATAGAGCCAACTCCGCTTGCGGCGTTTAATGGCCTCACTAATATCGTCTAATGCCGACCGTGTAAACCCCTGCTCGTACAAGGCGCAACTCCGCAGATACCACACCTCATCCTTAAATGGCTTTTGGTCAATAAGTTCGTCTAAAAGCGATAACGCAAGTCGGTAGTTTTTTATGTTCAATTCGCGGGCTGCCTGCTCCACTTTGTTGTCGAACTCTAAGTAATGATCGCCAGACCATAAACTGTCCCAGCGGGAGTCGGTTTTGAGGGGTGCAAAAAGCGAATCGGTGCGCAACTTGCCTCGTGGTGGTTTATTGCGCTGTTCAACCAGCTGCTCCAACATTAAAAAGGCGCTGTCTGTATTATTTTGACGCACGTAGTAAGCTGCCAAAAAATAATATTGTAGGAATCGGTTACTGTGCTTTAATGATTTTGAAGCATCGCGCATTTGCGAATAATGATGAGTGTAAAATGTTGTTTGAAGCAAGACCTCTTCGGGTACTGACCGTGTATCGGGCATCTGCGAAAGCAAACCATATGCCTTTGGAAAATTGTTTTCTGTAACCAAGGCACGTACCTTAAGCAAGGCTGTGTCTACTTGTGCATTTGTAAAATTGGAAAAAAGCAGGATTAAAACCACTACTACCCCAGATCTGTTTGTCATTTCAATCTTTTTTTGAATGATACACATGTACAAAACCAACTTTGTAACGTTCTTCTACGCCCGATATTCTACGCTCGCGCAAATTACACACATAATAGTATACTCCGGAAGAAACCAGACGGTTGGTATTTTTATCGTGTCCGCGCCATAAAATTAACGGATCGGTTGTTTTAAATACCAAATTTCCCCATCGGTTATATATTTCAATTTCAGACGAGGCAATGGTCTTTTCAATGATGTAATCTTCAGCCATCGGGCGAAAAACATCATTTTTACCGTCTTCGTTTACGGTTATGGCATTGGGCAGCTCGTAAAAATCGCACGAATCGACACAAATGCGTGCAGACAGGCTGCTTTCGTTTCCTGCGGAATCGATGGCCAGGGCACTGTAACAGCCACTAACCGCAAGCTCTGGAAAATGCCTGTATTCCGTAGTATCGGGGTAAGGAAAACGCCCTACAGACCACGCCTCTGTATGAATGTCGGGAGCATAAAAGAGCTGAACTCCCGCCACATCGTCGGAAGCCTGCCAAATTAGTTCATTATAAAATGCATCGCAATTAGCTG
>JAWOEM010000497.1:0-5690 GCA_046482785.1 Salinivirgaceae bacterium | reverse complement strand
AAATACACATCGGCAGCTTCGAGCCACACAAAACCCCAATTGTAATATGCTTTGTAGGTAGCCGTTTCGCCCGCACGAAAAACTTTCTTATCAATTGGGCACTGAGCAGTTACAGTAGTTACAACCGCCAAAAAAAGAGCAATATTCAGGGCATTCCGAATCATTGGTTCACTTTGCCAATTTTCGATTCGATAGAATTTATTTTTTGAGTTAGTCGCCCTCCCTCACTTATTTTTATGTCAAAAGTAGCCGTACAATAAATACGCGATGCATGCGGCTCCAAAACTTGCTGAGCTTGGTATAAAATATCGGTTGCCGCTTTCATATTGGGCGTTTCGACAATGGTTCCCATGGCAGTGAGCCGATATTCATAACCCGATTCTCGCACCATTTGTACAACCTTGCTCACATATTCACTTACGCTGATGCCTTTATCCGTTGGAAAAATGGCAAATTCCATTAGTACATTCATAATTGTATTTTATTTTATGTATTTATTTAAAAGCACCCAGATTGTACACACTAAAACAGCTTATTATATGCGATCCATCAACCGGAAACCTGTACATCAATACCCAGAGCTTTCACACGATTGGCAATGGTTTCGAGCTCTTTTAGAGGTACTTTTTCAATATTTTCGGCAGCCGTATCGCGCGCTATGGAATAAACCATCACTTGTTTGGGGCGAATAACCGACAATGCATCGAGCCATCGCAGTATTTCCTCCTCCGTTGTATTATCTATTTTTTGGCCATCGTATTCGCCGCGAATAAACATGGTTTGAATAACCAGGTTACCATCGAAACGCTTTAGGCCTTCCATTAGTTCGGGCAAATGAAAATTGCCCAACGGGCAATTTATTTTCCGGATGGTTTCTTCTACAGCGCTATCAAGCTTTAGAATATTATCATCGACCTTCAACAGGGCATTAAAAACCTTCGGTTTTGTAATCAGGGTAGCATTGCTCAACACCGAAATACGGGCGTTGGGGTAAAAGCGCTGTTTGAGTTTTATGGTTTGGTCTATAATTTCGGCAAATTTTGGGTGCATTGTAGGTTCGCCGTTTCCGGCAAATGTAATGGCATCGATGGGCAAATTATTTTGCATTCGCTCGGTGAGCACCGACTCTAATTTACTAATTACATCTTCCTGTTTGGGCAAAATTCCCACTTTATCGCCTTTGTCTGTCCAGCCGCATTCACAATAAATGCAATCGAACGTACACACCTTCCCATCGGGTGGCAGCAGGTTAATACCAAGCGAAACGCCAAGTCTGCGGCTTTGTACAGGGCCAAACACTATTTTATCAAATAAAAATGTACTCATTGGTTTCTAAGTTTATTTGCAAAAATAGTCATTCACACACAAAAACGATAAGGTATTATCAGATTCAGCCCTAAATATCCGCAAGCAAAAAAAACAAAAATGAACGTAAGCATACAGATGATGTCAATAGCTCTTTGAAATACTTACTTTTAAATCATCTACTTTTTATACACACTAAGTATGAGAAAAGTCATTTTATTTCAATGCCTTTCGGTGTAATTTGTACACACCCAAAATTCCACAAGCATTTTCGACATGAAAAAAGGCTTACGGAATTTAGGACTCAAGCAAAGAAAATGGTCAATGCAGTATAAACTGGCATTACGCACGGTTCACTATTCACCTAATAAGCAACCCTATGGAAGAAATTGACTACATTCAATGGCAACCCGAGTTCAAAACAGGAATTGACAAAATTGACGATGGGCGTTTGCAATTCATCAAACTGCACAACCAGTTGGTAGATATTGTCAATAAAGAATACTGCGATCAAAAGATAGTCGAATTTCTTTATGCACTCATCCATTACGCTGAGCACCATCTGCTCAACGAAGAAATTTGCTACCGTAGTTTTGATGGGCTTACGGAACATAAAGCTCGCCATCAAACGTTTGTGGATACAATTAGTGAAATCCGTAATCACATTGCACAAAAAAACAGCGAAGTAGGTTGCAAAAAGCTACTTGTTTACCTCCACGGTTGGTTTCACAACCACATAATGCACCAAGACAAAGAAGTACTGAATACCATAAAACACAATCAGAGCAAAGCATTTTAACCAATTCCAAAGCAGATGCTCATTTCATGGTTATGCAAAGCAAGTTTGGGTTACCATTTCAATGCCAAGTAAAAAATATTGCATTTATAACTAAATAGTTGTAAATTTGTGTAAAGAAGGTGTTCCAAGCTAACTGCTTTGTTTCCGCACCACTCCCTGGAGCTTTGCTCACCTTCTCAATAGTGTAGGAAAAACTGTTGCAACAGTTGTGCTACTTAAATACTGAAATGCACCTAATTCGATACACAAAAAAAAAAACACTGCTATGAAAAACCTATTTTTAGTATTATTCGTATTCTCTTGCTTCTTTGCAGAAGCACAGCAAGACACCATTCCTTTCGAGGGCAATTGCATTGAAGGCAAGCCAAACTGGGACGCCGAGCTTACACTAAATAGCGGAACCCTGCATCTTTCAGGAAGTTTGCCGGCCAATTGCTGCGGATTCAATTTTATTACTTACGACGAAATCAACAATCCATTTGAATTAACAATTGATCATTCAGGCGATGTCTGCTATTGCATATGCCCATATGCTGTTGATCATCAATTTCATGGATTTACAGATGACTCTGTTCATGTAATCATTGAACCACGCATTCTCGACACTGTAATTTATGATAACTCAAATGAAATTGGCGATTTTGAATCCCAGAATAAAGCCAGATGCTACCCTACACCTTCAACAAGTGCCACAACCATCGAATTTCCCAATCGGGGCAAGCAATCATTTAAGCTCCATATTTATAATCAAACCGGAGAATTGGTTTTTTCAAAGAATGCCATTCGAGCAAATAAAATCGAATTAAAAAAAGAAACCCTTCTACCCGGAATATATTTCTATAGGTTATCGGCTCAGAATGGCATAGTTTACAATGGAAAAATATTGATTTCAAGCAAATAAGTATGAGTCCGGTATAAAAAGGGTATTATATGATTTTCAGCTACTTTTTTGCCCTATCTGCCAGCCGATGGAAGTAAGCAACTGAAAATCAGTCGCCCTTTAGGGTTCGGGGCAAAGCTGGTTTTCAGCGGTTAATAATTTGAGAACCTTTTTAAACCGAACCCAAGTTTTGAGCCAAAAAAAAGCCGCAGTAATTAGCTGCGGCTTTTGCTTTGAATATTTTGTGGTATTAAACAACACCTTGATCAATCATTGCATCAGCAACTTTGATAAATCCGGCAATGTTTGCACCTTTTACATAGTTGATATAATCACCTTCTACGCCGTGTGTTTTACAAGCGTCGTGAATATCTTTCATAATTTGGTGAAGTTTAGCATCAACCTCTTCGCGAGTCCAGTTATAGCGCATTGAGTTTTGGCTCATTTCAAGACCTGAAACAGCTACACCACCGGCGTTAGCGGCTTTACCAGGACCAAAAGCAACTTTTGCTTTATGGAAAGCTTCAATAGCATCGGCAGTACAACCCATGTTTGAAGTTTCAACTACATACTGGCAACCATTGTCGATAAGAAGTTTTGCATCTTCGCCATTCAATTCGTTTTGAATAGCACTTGGGAATGCCATATCAACTTTCACTTCCCATGGTTTTTTACCCGGGTAGAATTTAGCATTTGGGAAACGCTCTGCATAAGGAGCAACAACATCGTTGTTCGATGCGCGCAACTCAAGCATGTATTCGAATTTTTCTTCGCTTCCAATTCCGTCCGGATCGTAAACATAACCGTCAGGGCCTGAAATAGTAAGTACCTTAGCACCTAATTCAGAAGCTTTCATGGCTACACCCCATGATACGTTTCCGAAACCTGAGATAGAGAGTGTTTTACCTTTTAGGTTTTCACCTCTTTCTTTCAACATCTCTTCGGCAAAATATACAGATCCAAAACCTGTGGCTTCAGGACGAATCAATGATCCACCCCAGTTGCGACCTTTCCCTGTAAGAACGCCAGTGTACTCTTTACGTAATTTTTTGTACATTCCGAACAAGAAGCCAATTTCGCGTCCACCAACACCTATATCACCGGCAGGAACGTCGGTATTTGGCCCGATATGACGGAAAAGTTCACTCATAAATGATTGGCAGAAACGCATAATTTCGCGATCTGATTTTCCTTTTGGATCGAAATCAGAACCTCCTTTACCACCGCCCATAGGCAATGTAGTAAGTGAGTTTTTGAAAATTTGCTCGAAGCCTAAAAACTTAAGTCCACCAAGGGTTACACTAGGGTGGAAACGCAGACCGCCTTTGTAAGGTCCAATAGCGCTGTTAAACTCTACGCGGTATCCACGGTTAACATGCACATCGCCGTTGTCATCTGTCCAAGGCACACGGAACATAATAACACGCTCAGGCTCAAGTATACGCTCTACTACTTTTTCTTCGCTGTATTTAGGGTTTTCGTCTACGAAATCCTTAATACTTTCGAGCACCTCTTCTGCAGCCTGAAGGAACTCAGGTTGTCCGGGGTTTTTGGCTTCTAATTCAGCCATAATCTTTTGTAAATCCATATCGTTTTCTTTTTTAGAAGAACATTAATCAATGATTGACAACTATTTGTTGTCATGTACAAAGTAATAGGAAACATTTATTATTTCCAATATAAAGTTAACAGAAAATTCACTTTTACGCATTTGTTATGCAACACATTTATTACGGCCTACCCAAAAGCCTCTAAAACTCACGGTTTCAACACAATTCCCCGATTCTTTTTACCTTCAATTTTTACTACTGCCGGGCTATTAAATCGTACATGCCTAATGAATTCCGTTTCGTACACGGCTTTTTGCTCTTCTAGGAATCCCACATCGAACTTCCCGTCGTCCATGTATGGGTTCACGGTAAAGTATCCAATGCGAAACGAAGTTAGATTCTGAAAAAAATGCGTTCCTTGACTGGGGTCGATGCGATAATTGGGCAATCCCGACTCAACGATTAGCCGGGCTTCCGAAATCTGACTCCATTTAATGGGCACCCCCAACCATGGATCACTGGAGCCCCAACGCCCCGGCCCAACAAGAATATAATTTCGCTGTTCGGCTCTGAACTCACGATTTATCTTATCGATCTCATCGGCAATTTCTTTGGTTTTTTCCGGACTAAATGCATCGGGTTTTACATAAACAAAGTCATACAAGTCTTCCATAACGCCATTACCCAAGGCTTTATCAGATACCAACAAACACGATTCGTAATTTATTTCTCCCAAATCGATATTTAATGAATCGGTCTCCTCAACAATTGGTCGTATTTGTAAAAAACTAAATATATCGGGGCTATCTTTTGGCGTATCGAGGTTCACTGCAAACTCAATTTCTACCGGGTGGTTCATTTCGCGCTGACCAACATGCAATAAGGTATTCAGAATATCGGAAAGTGGAAATGAGTTATATTTTAAAATACCCGAAAACGTTATAAGCTTTTTCCCCTTACCATACGATCCGTCACGAATTACATTGTCTTGAAAATCGTAAACCGAACAAATTTTCTTTATGGAATTATCTTTATCGGCCACGCTAATGTCAAACTCCAGCATATTAATTCCATCGTCGGTAGAATCGATGTAATCTTCTGGTTTCATGCTTAAGGCATAGAATTTTTTCTGGGTTTCGGTAAGTGCCATTTGTGG
>JAWOEM010000480.1:0-9154 GCA_046482785.1 Salinivirgaceae bacterium | reverse complement strand
GCCATGTCACCCGGGCCGCGCTGCTCGGATTGGCCATCAATCTGAGTCTGGGCATCGTGAAGCTCGTCGGTGGAATTGTCGGAAACTCCTTCGCTCTGATCTCCGATGCCGTCAATTCGCTCGGCGATTCATTGACCTCCTTGGTCGTCAGAATATATGAGAAGAACAACTCTTTTAACGATACTCATTTTATTAACTTATGTCGGCGTTTCTCAAAAGAACGCCGACATTGGTTTTTTAGTGGGTGGTGCTACGTACATTGGAGATGTAAATACCGAAACACCATTTCGCACCATAAAACCCGGTGTGCAAGGTTTTTACCGTTATAACATACACAGCCGGTTGGCTTTGCGTGGTAATGCCACCTACGCCCGAATTGGGGGTAGCGATAGCCAATCCGACTTCGATTACCAGAATTTGCGAGGAATTGAATTTCACTCCGACTTATTCGAACTGGCCGGTATGTTGGAATTTAATTTTTTCCGCTTTGAGCAACTCCCACGTCAGCGCTTTATTAGCCCCTATATTAGCGGAGGAGTTGGCCTTATGACAGTTGATTTTCAGTTTAATTCTAATATTAGAGAGTATTTTACAATTCCATTAGGAGTAGGTGTGAAGATTGGCATAAACGAACGATGGGCAGTTGGGGTTGAGTATTCATTACACAGAACATTTCGCGACGATTTAGATAAAATTCCCGATTGGTTATATACTTCATCAGAAACTTTCCCGTTAAAGCAACGGGCGAATGTTCAAAACGATGATTGGTTTACTTTTTTTGGAGTATTCCTGTCGTATCGATTGAAAGATTGTGTAACTTGCCCGGCCAATTTATGATATAAACTGAAGTGCGAGGATGATGAAGACTTTGAAGGAACAAGTAATTGATAATCAATTGCCAAGGCATGTTGCCATTATAATGGACGGCAATGGTCGATGGGCAAAAAAAAAGGGAAATATTCGGATTTTTGGGCATAAAAATGGCGTTGCAGCCGTACGGGAAACAACCGAAGCTGCAGCCGAAATTGGTATTGAGTATTTAACATTGTATGCATTCTCAACTGAAAACTGGCAACGCCCCCGAACAGAAGTCGATGCATTAATGTCTCTTCTTATTCAAACCATAAACAGCGAAACGTCTACACTACAGAAAAACGATATAAAACTGCAAACCATTGGTGATGTAGCCTCTCTGCCGGCAAACGTGCAGCGAAAATTAAATGAAGCAAAAGAGGCCACCAAAAACAATAAGCGGACGGTGCTCACGTTAGCCCTTAGTTACAGCTCGCGCTGGGAAATTACGAAAGCCGTTAAAGACATAGCAACACAAGTGAAACAAAATACATTAAACATAGAGGATATTAATGAAGAGCTTATTCCAACGTTCTTGAATACAGCAAACACGCCCGATCCGGAATTGCTAATCAGAACCAGCGGAGAGCAAAGACTAAGTAACTTTCTACTCTATCAATTGGCGTATACAGAACTCTATTTTACGCCTAAATTGTGGCCAGACTTCAGAAAAAACGATTTCTATGAAGCAATACTGGCTTTTCAGGGGCGCGAAAGAAGATTTGGAAAAATTAGTGAACAACTGAAAAAATAATAATTGTGAAGGGAATGCGTAAATTTAATCTTTTTTTACTCGCCATAGTTTTTACCACATTAACCGGATTTTCACAGGTATCTCTTAACCCAGTTCTTAACGATATCGATTACAATAACCCACGAACTTACGAAATTGGTGGTGTTACGGTTTCTGGTGTTCGTTTTTTAGATCATAATGTGTTAGTCGCATTATCTGGTCTGCAGGTTGGGCAAGAAATCGAAATACCTGGGGAGAAAGTATCCAAAGCTATTAAAAATCTATGGGAGCAGGGCCTGTTTTCCGATGTCGAAATTGCTGCAACCAAAGTTATTGGCAATAAAATATTTCTCGATATCCAACTTCAGGAGCGACCCCGCCTTGCGTCGTTCTATTTCAAAGGAATTAAAAAGTCCCATGCTTCAGATATCAAAGAGAAGTTGAACCTTGTAAGGGGAACTCAGGTGACGAAAAATAAAATTCAACGAGCTATAAATATCATTGAGAACTTTTATGTAGATAAGGGCTATCTCGACACAAAAGTCGATGTTGTACAAAAAAATGATAGCGTACTCAATAACCATGTAGTGGTTGGTTTTATTATCGATAAAAATGAAAAAATTAAGATTGCCGAGATTAATTTTCATGGCAATAGCACTTTTTCCGATGCTAAGTTGCGACGGAAAATGAAAGATACCAAGCAAAAAACGTGGTACAATATTTTTAAACGATCAAAATTTATTGAGCCGGTTTATCAAAAAGACAAACAAAACATCATCGATTTTTATAATGAAAATGGTTATCGTGATGCCAAAATTGTGCGCGATTCCATTTACCGTACCCCTGACAGTTTAGTGCAAATAGATATTTTCATCGAGGAAGGCTCCAAATATTATTTCAGAAATATTGAATGGATGGGGAACACCAAATACTCGGGAGAAGTGTTAAGTGCCGTTTTGGGTATTAAGCGCGGCGACGTATACGATGAAGGTGTACTAAATAAACGCTTGCGTGGAGCACCTGATGCTGTTAGTACACTATATTTAGATAATGGATACTTGTTTTTTAATGTTTCTCCGGTCGAAATTAGTGTTGCAAACGATTCTATCGACCTCGAAATGCGCATATATGAGGGCAAGCAAGCTAGGGTTAATAGGGTTACTGTGGTTGGAAATACCAAAACAAATGATCATGTTATACGAAGAGAATTACGCACAAAACCCGGAGAGCTATTTAGCCAAACGGCCGTACAGCGGTCGATAAGGGAGTTAGCGCAATTGGGCTATTTCAACCCTGAAAAATTAAATATTAACCCCAAACCGAATCCGGTCGATGGAACGGTTGATCTTGAATACATTGTAGAAGAGCGGCCTTCTGATCAAATTGAGCTTTCGGGGGGCTATGGAGCAGGAATGTTTATTGGAACTGTGGGCTTACGTTTAACAAATCTTTCGTTAGGTAGTGTCTTTAAAAAAGATGCTTGGCGTCCGCTCCCTACAGGCGATGGGCAACAATTATCTATTCGGGGACAAACGAATGGTACACACTATAAGGCCATAAGTGCTTCTTTTGTAGAGCCTTGGCTTGGTGGTAGGAAGCCTAA
This sequence comes from Salinivirgaceae bacterium, assembly GCA_046482785.1. Taxonomy (GTDB): domain Bacteria; phylum Bacteroidota; class Bacteroidia; order Bacteroidales; family Salinivirgaceae; genus Salinivirga. Next base: position 5,966 of record JAWOEM010000480.1, on the reverse strand, counting down.
CTCATTGTCTGTATCTTTTTACCATACAGTGCAATCCGTCGATCGCCGATTTTTCGATGTTGTTCAGTTCATGAAGGTTACCGGAGCATCTCTTGGTTTGGAACGCCGATTGGAATGGCCTGATACTTATTTCATGCTTACACACAGCCTTAGCTATGAGCATTATAATCTGAAAGATTTTAATCGCTTTTTTATACAAAACGGACGATCAAATAATCTGAGCTTTACTACCGTCTTTTCTCGTAACTCCATCGATCAACCCATTTATCCACGCAAAGGTAGCTTGGTTTCATTGTCCTTACAATTTACACCACCCTATTCGTTATTTAAGGATAAAGATTTTTATATGCTAGATGATGAGGAGATTAAGAGTGTTGAAAATGAGTACGATACAGATGCTGAGATACAAGAAGAAATTACAAAACGTGAAAATTTAGAGCGTTATAAATGGATTGAATACCATAAGTGGAAATTCAAATCGTCCAATTTTACCAATATTGTAGACAAGCTTGTCCTGAATACGAAACTGGAATTTGGTTACTTAGGGCATTACAGCAATAGTATTGGATCCTCCCCATTTGAAAAATTTCAGCTTGGTGGAGATGGATTGTCAGGTTACAATCTGTATGGAACAGAAACTGTAGGTTTACGCGGATATGCCAATGAGGGACTGCCTGGAGTATACGGTTCATTGACTCCCAGACGGGGTGGAAACTTATATGAGAAACTTACTTTTGAACTTCGGTATCCATTGTCGCTCAATCCAAACGCAACTTTTTACATACTTGGATTTTTTGAGGCTGGTAATGCTTGGTACGAAATTAATCAGTTTTCGCCTTTTGACCTAAAAAGGTCGGCAGGAGCAGGGTTGCGTATTTATTTATCGATGTTTGGCATGCTTGGAATCGATTGGGGATATGGATTCGATGATATTCCGAACCTTCCAAATGCTAATAAAGGACAATTTGCATTTACGATTGGTCAGCAATTCTAAAAAAATAGAATTTTGGCAGAATTTTAGTGATGATTTGTAGATAATAGTGTTGAACTTAACTTTTACTACCATGAAAAAAATAATTTATTCCTTGCTACTGGTTGTGGCTGTAGTATTTACAGCACAATCACAGCGTTTTGCCTATGTCGACACGAAATATGTTCTGGATAATATTCCGGAATACGAATCGGCACAAAATCAACTAAACATTATTACCGAAGAATGGCAGGGCGAAATTCAAAGCCGTTATGAAGAGATTGAAAAACTTTATAAAGATTATGAAGTTGAAAAAGTTCTTTTAAGTAACGAGTTGAAACGAAAAAGAGAAGAGGAAATACTCGAAAAAGAACGCGAAGTAAAGGAGTTGCAAAAAAAGTATTTTGGCAAAGACGGAGAGCTGTTTAAAAAGCGGCAAGAGCTGGTTAAGCCTATTCAAGACCAGGTTTTTAATGCAGTTAAGGAAATTGGCGAAACCGGAAACTACGCTGTCGTGTTCGATGTAGCCTCCGGAATGGGTATCTTGTACAACGACCCCAAATACGACAAAAGTGATGAGGTACTGCAAAAGTTAGGTTATCGCAATTAACTTTGTATATTTGTGCTATTAAAAATGAAATTATAATTATAAAAATAGAATGATGAAACGATTATTAATCTTAGCGTTAAGTTTGTTCATGGCAGGTGGTTTTGCATTTGCTCAAAAAGAACTAAAAATTGGACATGTAAACTCAAATGTTTTAGTACAACAATTACCCGATTTTGAGAAAGCGCAAAAAACTTTACAAAAGCATCAGAAAGATCTTGAAAGTGCTATGGGAGAATTGCAGCAAGAACTGCAGACTAAATATCAGGCATATGCTGCAAAGGCTGATTCATTATCACCACTTTTGCGTCAAGCCAAAGAAGAAGAAATTACCGAACTTCAGCGTCGGGTAGAGAATTTTCGCCAATCTGCACAGGAAGATTTAAGAAAAAAGGAAATGGAGTTACAACAACCCATTATTACCAAAGTGCAGAAAGCAATTGATGATGTAGCTCAAGAAAATGGCTATACGTACGTTTTAGATGCTGTTGAGGGTGGTTCTGTGCTTTACACAGCTCCAAACAGCAACGATCTTACTCCATTGGTTAAAAAGAAACTTGGTATTCAATAAAGAAACTATAAATAATTTCTCGATAGAAGGCTATCTTTGTAAAAAGTTAGCCTTTTTTTATGAAAAAAAATCAACCAATAGGTGTTTTTGATTCCGGCTTTGGTGGGATTAGTGTGTATAATCACCTCAAGCAACTAATGCCCAATGAAAACTATATCTATATTGCCGATAGTTCTTGGTGTCCCTACGGCGAACGTTCTTACGAAGAGGTGCGGGTCAGAGCTGTTCGCATAACTGAATATTTGATAGAGCACCAAGCAAAAATTATTGTTGTAGCCTGCAATACAGCCACCGCAGCTGCAATTGAGCTTTTAAGGAGTCAATTCCCCAAAATGACTTTTGTGGGAATGGAACCGGCAATAAAACCTGCAGCAAAGCTAACAAATACAAATGTGGTTGGTGTTTTAGCTACCCAGAATACATTCAATGGCCAGCTGTATAAAGAAACGAAACAGAAGTATGCCAGTCATATTCGAGTTGTAGTTCAGATTGGGTTTGGGCTGGTTGAGTTGGTTGAGAATAATCAGACTCGCAGCCCTGAGGCCATTCGGCTTTTGGAAAAATATACCAAACCCATGCTCGAAGCAGGAGCAGATTATTTAGTCCTTGGATGCACCCATTATCCCTTTTTACTCGATTCCATAATTGCGGTAGCTCCGGAATTAAATGTAATCGACCCCGCATTGCCGGTAGCGAAGCGCGTACTTAGCCTGCTGAACCAGAAAGAGTTGCTTAATGATGGTTTAATGGATTACTCCATGCTTTATACAACGGGAGTGTTGGCGAAATTAAATAATTTTGCCAAAGCTTTTGTAATTGGGAATTATAAAACAGAAACACTACTGTTATAATGATTAAAGTCAATAAACACAGCGAATACACCGAAGATTAAAAGATCGCTTTTGCCAATGCAAAAAAATCGAATAATGACCTTTCAATAGGACACAATGATGTGAATCCCGAAAAAAATGCATTTTTGAACTTTCTTTCGGGATTCAGACAATGGAGTCATTTCGGCTTACTCTCTTTTGTCGTATTTTATATTCTCGTGATGCTATAACTTCAAGTCATCGCCCTCCTTCTTCCTCGTCTTTATACCACCCGGCGTACATTGTGTAGTTATTGGCAATTTTATCAATCATTTCTTTCGTTTGTTCCGGATCGATACTTTTTACTTTTTTTGCCGGTACGCCGGCATAAACGCTGTTAGGTTCAACTTCGGTTCCTGTAAGCACAAGTGCATTTGCTGCAATAATTGTATTGCTGTGTACCACAGCATGATCCAATACAGTCGCACCCATTCCAATTAACACATTGTCATGGATTTTAGCACCATGAATGGTTACATTATGCCCAACCGAAACATTATTTCCAATATGGACTTGCGATTTTTGGTAGAGTGTGTGCAGCACCGTCCCATCTTGAATATTAACTTTATTGCCAATGCGAATGCTGTTTACATCGCCGCGTAAAATTGTATTAAACCATATGGTGCATTCATCGCCCATTTCAACGTCGCCCACAATTGTTGCATTGTCGGCAAAAAAACAGTCTTTGCCATATTTTGGGGTAAATCCGCGTACTGATTTTATTAAAGCCATACAAAAATTCTTTATAATTGATATAAATAGTAAAATTGGTTGCAAATGTATGAAAAACACATTGAAATTTGTTTGCCCAAATTTAAGATTGCCTTAACTTTGTCCCATAAATAATAACCAAAACGTTTATCAATCAATAGTAAAGAAGTTCATTTTATAAAATGGAACTTTAATTTGAATCCCGTAGCAAATAGTTTTTATAGTGCTGTGTGAACGAGTTCGCACAGCATTTCTAATAAGCACGGGATTTGCTTTTTGTTTTTAAATAAATAAGCTATGGCAACTACAAAAAAGAAGATTGAAAAAGAAGAGGTTGTAATTCGGTTTTCTGGCGACTCCGGCGACGGAATGCAGTTAACCGGAACACAATTTTCTAACACCACCGCTCTTTTGGGTAACGATGTTTCCACTTTTCCTGATTACCCGGCTGAAATTCGCGCTCCACAAGGAACTGTTGGAGGAGTTTCGGGTTTTCAGCTGCATTTTGGGAATTCAAAGGTGTATACCCCGGGAGATTATTGCGACGTGCTTGTTGCGATGAACCCCGCGGCGTTAAAAGCCAATCTGAAATGGGTGAAAAAAGGAGGTACAATCATCGTCAATGGTGAGAGCTTCACCGATAAAAACCTTGAAAAAGCTGGTTACGACGAAAACCCTCTTCCGAAATTTAAAAAAGGCGACTACAATATCATTGAAGCGCCTGTTCAAACCTTGGTCAAAGAGGCTGTTAAGGGTTTGGGACTGGACTTAAAGTCCGTAGAACGCACTAAAAACATGTTTGCTCTGGGGGTTACCTACTGGTTGTTTAACAGACCGCTAGAACATACCGAGGTCTTTTTTGAACGGAAGTTCTCAAAAAAACCAGAAATTATTCAGGCAAATATTCTTGCGCTACACGCCGGTTATAACTATGCCAACACTGTTGAAGCACTTGGGGCACACTATGTTGTAAAAAAGGCGGAACTTACAAAAGGAACATATCGTAATATAAATGGAAATGTGGCCACTGCCTGGGGTTTAATTGCTGCGGCAGAAAAAGCCAAAATGACGCTTTTCTGTGGTTCATACCCAATTACACCTGCAACAGAAATTCTTCAGGAATTGGCCGCGCGCCGCGATTTAGGCGTAAAAACATTTCAAGCAGAGGACGAAATCGCTGGTATTGCTACTTCAATTGGAGCCAGTTTTGGCGGTCATTTTGCAGTAACCACTACTTCAGGTCCGGGATTGGCTTTGAAGAGTGAGGCTATCGGCCTTGCCATTATTGCTGAACTTCCACTTGTTATTGTTGATGTGCAGCGTGGTGGACCATCAACCGGTTTGCCCACGAAGACCGAACAGTCTGACCTAATGCAGGCAATTTACGGACGCCACGGCGAAAGTCCTTGCGTTGTTATTGCTGCCAGCAGTCCCTCAAACTGTTTCCAGTATGCCTTTGAAGCCGGAAAAATTTCGCTCGAACATATGGTTCCCGTAATATTGCTAACAGATGGTTTCCTTGCCAATGGTACAGAGCCATGGCGTATTCCAAAAATGGATGAGCTTCCAGATATAAAAGCTCCATTTGTAAAAGAAGGAACCGAAAATTACCTGCCCTACGAACGCGATCCGCAAACGTTGGTTCGCCAGTGGGCAGTTCCCGGAATGAAAGGTTATGAACACCGTGTAGGTGGTCTTGAAAAAATGGATAAAACAGGAAACGTTTCCTATGTTCCGGAAAACCATGAATTAATGACCAATTATCGTCAGCAGAAAGTAAATAAAGTTGCCGATGATTTCCCACTACCCGAAGTAGTTGGAAACGATAGTGGAAAGCTTTTGGTTGTAGGGTGGGGAGGCACCTATGGTCACCTGTATAGCGCTGTTGATGAGCTTATCAAGCAGGGAAAAGACGTAAGTTATGTGCATTTTAACCATATCTTCCCATTACCTAAAAATGTAGATACTATTTTTGATAAATTTGAGAATATTCTTGTATGTGAAATTAATATGGGACAGTTTGCTAATTATTTAAGCATGCACCTGCCTCAGTTTACATATCAGAAATACAATAAGGTGCAAGGCTTGCCTTTCACTATTGATGAATTAACAAATGCGTTTAATAAAATATTGGAGGAAAAATAGCAATGGCTGAAGGGTATTTTTTCTGCTATGAACTTGGAAAAAATATACGCCACCTCCGCCGAAGAGCAGCGGCGGGTGAAAGAGCTGTTTGAG
>JAWOEM010000477.1:0-8271 GCA_046482785.1 Salinivirgaceae bacterium | reverse complement strand
CCACAACAGGTTGCAATTTCTGTTTACCCCAATCCGGGTACAGAACAAATTACCATCGATCCCGGCCGTTTCACTGGCGTTTTCACCATGTATAACCTACATGGGAAAATTATGGTATCGCAACAATTACATGAAAGATCAAGCATCCATACCACAGACTTGGCTCCGGGAATCTATTTTTATCGTTTTGTAAATTCAAAAGGAGAAATTGCAAGTGGTAAGTGGGTGAAGAAATAGATAGTGCACTCAACTCACTTCATGTTTTTTGACTATCGTCAATACAGAAACCCTGAATTGAATTAAGCCCGTAGGGCTGAAATTATGGTAGAATGAGCTGTTACCAACCGTAATACCTACTTTAATAACTCATAGTCTCTAATCAATAGTTCGGCAGATAGATTCAATCGATCCTTTAATCTACGAATCATTTGAATTGTTAATCGTCGCTTACGGTTTAAAATTTCGGAAACATGACTTTTACCTCCAATCATTGGGATTAAATCTCTTTGCCTCATATTTAATTCTTCCATCCTTATTTTTATCGCTTCAATAGGATCCGGAGAATCAATTGGGTAGTGTTCATTCTCGTATTCGTCAACTAAAAGTCCAAGGATATCCAATTCGTCGCTTTCTGGAGTTCCGTCAGGAGCGTCAAATATTTCCTCAAGTCTGCTTAAAGCTGCTTGATAGTCTTCTTCTGTTTTTATCGGTTTTATATTCATGGGATTAAGTTTAAATCGTGTTTGCATCTATTTTATCATAGTCTTTATGAGTTCCAATAAACCTTACAAAACCCAATTGTTTGTCAAATCGGAATTTCACAACCAATCGGTAATCATTGCCTTTTATGTTAAAAACAATTCGTCCTTCTTTAAGAATACTTGCGTGCGCGTAAGAGTTTTTGATGTCATTCGGACTTTTCCAGTTTGAACTTGTCGCTGTCTCATACCATGTTTTCAGGTATTGTTCCGAATCAGGATGCTTTTCCCAAAATTTCTTTAACGTACTTTTAGCAAATATTCGCTTCATTGTTAATTATTTTCTACAAATATAATGCAAAATTCGCAAATTGGGAACTTTTGAGGGGCGTTTTTTATGGTTGGCAACTGTCGTTTTTTTATTCCTTTTGTTGCAAATGAGAGATTTAAGGAATTATAAATGAGTCTGGTCTAAAAAGGGGGGTGAATTAGCAAAAACTGAAAATTAGTTTTATAAAATTGTTAGGCCAGCCTCATAAAAAAAACGGTTGCAATTTTTGCAACCGTTTTTTAATATGTATAACCTGAAATTGTTAGTCCAATTTGTGGATAATCAATCCACTGCGGAGTTTTGGTTCAAACCACGTTGTTTTTGGTGGCATAATGTTTCCACTATCGGCAATGTCGATTAGTTGTTTCATGGTAACGGGGTACATAGAAAATGCAACTTTCATATCGCCATTGTCTACCCTGCGTTCCAATTCGCCAAGGCCTCTGATTCCACCAACAAAATCGATGCGCTTGTCGCGACGAAGGTCTTTAATTCCAAGTATTTCGTCGAGTAAAAGGTTCGATAAAATGGTTACATCTAAAACGCCAATGGGGTCTTCATCGTTGTAAGTACCTTGTTTTGCAACTAGTTTGTACCATTTGCCTTCCAGGTACATGCCAAACTCGTGCAGTTTTGACGGTTTGTGTGCTTCGGTTCCCACTTCTGTTACATCAAAATCTTTGTTCAGTTTTTCGATGAACTGTGCAGCGGTAAGTCCGTTCAGGTCTTTCACCACGCGGTTGTAATCAATTATGTGCAGTTGATTATCGGGGAAGTGTACGGCCAAAAAGTAGTTGTACTCTTCGTTTCCGGTGTGGTTTGGATTTTCCTCGGCTTGTTTCTTCGCCACGCGTGCTCCGGCTGCTGTGCGGTGGTGTCCGTCGGCAACGTAGGTGAAAGGAACTTTGGTCTCGAATAATTCAGTAATTTTCTGAATGTCTTCATCGTTGTCTACAACCCAGAAGTGATGACCAAAGCCATCGGCCGATGTGAAATCGTACTCGGGTTTTTTGCTTTTAATTATATTTTTAACAATAGCATCAATTTCGCTAACGGCAGGGTACGAGAAGAATACGGGCTCCATGTTGGCATTGTTTATTTCAACATGCTTCATGCGGTCTTCTTCTTTTTCCGGGCGTGTAAGCTCGTGCTTTTTAATAATGTCGTTAAAATAGTCGTCGGCATGTGCACCAGCTACGAGGCCGTACTGTGTGCGGCCGTCCATTGTTTGAGCGTAGATGTAGTATTTGTCTTTCTCATCCTGAATAAGCCACTCTTTTTCTTGCCACTTTTTGAAGTTTTCAACGGCTTTGTCGTAAACTTCCGGTGCATGCTCGTCGTACCCCGGGTCGAAATCGATTTCGGGACGAATAATATGCAATAACGATTTTTCGGTGGCTTGCTCTCTTGCTTCATCTGAGTTCATTACGTCGTATGGTAGCGACGATACTTCGGCAGCTAAGCCTTGTGGAGGTCTTACGCCTCTGAATGGTTTTATTTTAGCCATTTTTGATATTCTTAATTATAAGCTAAACGCTTGTTCTACAATGTATACTATTTTCTCTATTTGTTTACCTGGAATGTGGTGTCGCCATCGTTTATAAAGTTGATGATTTGCTTTACAGCGGCTATTCCGGCGTTAATATTTGCTTCAGAAGTTTGCGCACCCATTTTCTTTGGTGTAAAGAAGTGGCGACCTTCAAATTTCTCGGCAAACACATCTTTGTTGTCAGGGGCAATATCAGAAATATAACTCAAGTCGTTGCGCTCTTCCATTGCTTTTACCAAACCTTCTTCATCAATCACTTCTTTGCGGGCAGTGTTTACCAATACGCCGTTTTCGGGCATCGATTTCAACAAGTCGTAACCAATCGATTTTTTTGTTTTATCGTTTGCCGGAATGTGCAGTGAAATGTATTGGCATGTGCTATAAAGCTCTTCTGCCGATTCGATAAATTTTACACCGTCTTTTTCCACTGCTCCTTTGTTTGCAAACGGATCGTACGCGCAAACCTTCATATCGAAGCCTTTGGCAATTTTTGCAACGTATTTACCTACGTTTCCATAGGCATGAATACCAATTGTTTTACCTTTTAACTCGGTGCCTGCTTTTCCGTTGAATCCGCCGCGGGCAAGAAAAACCATCATGCCAATAGCAAGTTCGGCAACAGCATTGGAGTTTTGTCCGGGGGTGTTCATAACCGCCACATTATTTGCGGTAGCGGCATCAAGGTCTACGTTATCGTAACCTGCACCGGCGCGCACAACAATTTTCAGGTTTTTACCTGCTTCAATTACTTCTTTCGTTACTTTGTCGCTTCGTATAATCATAGCGTCTACATCGGCAACTGCACTAAGTAGTTGGTCTTTTGAATCGTACTTTTCCAGCAGTACAACTTCAAATTTTGCTTTTGAAGCAATATCTTTTATACCGGTTACCGCTGCCGGAGCAAAGGGTTTTTCGGTTGCAATCAGAATTTTAGCCATAACAACTTTATTTTAAATTAAATACTTGTAAAAGAACAAGTCATGTCTCCGTTTTGGGAAACATGACCTGTAATATGTTATTGGTTAATGCGAAGCATTAAGCGTGTTTTTTTTCGAATTCCTGCATGCAGGCTATCATTGCTTTTACATCTTCAATGCTCGATGCATTGTAAGTAGATGCACGGAAGCCACCTACAGAGCGGTGTCCCTTAATTCCAACGATGTTTCCTTCACCGGCAAACTTGATAAAGTCATCTTGAAGATCTTTGTATTTATCTTCAAAAATGAAGGTGATGTTCATGCGTGAACGCGATTCTTTGTTGATAACCGTACCTTTGAACATTGGGTTGCGATCGATTTCTGCGTAAAGCATGTCGGCACGTTCTTTGGCGCGTCGCTCCATTTCTTCTACTCCACCTTGCTCTTTTACCCAAGTTAGTGTTTCTTTTAGGGTGAAAATATTAATTACCGGAGGAGTGTTGTACATCGAGCCTTTTTTGATGTGTGTTTCGTACTTCAGCATGGTAGGAATGGTACGATCTACAACTTTTTCCAGCATATCTTTACGAATAATTATAAACGTAACTCCGGCCGGGCCCACATTTTTTTGTGCTCCACCGTAAATCATCGCGTATTTCGATACGTCTACTTTGCGGCTCATCATGTCTGACGACATGTCGGCAATCAAAGGCACTTTGGAGTCAAGGTCTTCGAAAATTTCTGTTCCGCGAATAGTATTGTTCGATGTAATGTGTACATAATCAACATCTGTAGGGATGTCGAATTTTGGATAGTAAGCATAGTCTTTGTCCTCGCTGCTGGCAATAACCTCAACTTCGCCAAACATTTTTGCCTCTTTAATGGCTTTATCTGACCATGTTCCGGTATTTACATAAGCGGCTTTGGTTTTCAGAAAGTTAAATGGAATCATTGCAAACTGAGTTGATGCTCCTCCACCCATAAACATCACTTCGTAGTTGTCGGGAATATTCAGCAACTCTTTGAAAAGGTTTTGAGCTTCATCCATCACAGCCTGAAACTCCTTGCTTCGGTGCGAAACTTCCATTATTGATTGACCGGTGTTTCCAAGTTCCTGAACGGCTTTGGCGGTGTTTTCTAGTGCTTGCTCAGGTAGTTTACATGGACCTGCGTTAAAAATATGTTTTCTCATAATTGTACAGTTAAAATTTTTTAGCGAATTTAGTATAAATAATATATAAAACGTAATGTTTTACAGCAATAAATGGGTTTCAATTAAATGCTTTTACCTGAGCATATTTTGGTATGTTTGGTTTCGTCTTATTTTTGGTGACGGAAGGTGCTTTGCACAATGGCAAAAAGCATGCTAAATAAATGCGCTGAGAAATGTAAAAAATGCTATGGAAGAAAATGTAAAACGATGCTGGTGGGCAACACCGAATGATGATTTATATGTGGCATACCACGACAAAGAGTGGGGAGTGCCGGTGCACGACGATCAAAAGTTGTTTGAAATGCTTGTGCTGGAAGGGGCTCAAGCCGGACTTTCGTGGGCTACTATTTTGCATAAAAGGGAGAATTATCGGCGAGCTTTCGATTTTTTTCAAGTAGAGAAAGTGTCCATGTATGGAGAAAAAGAGGAGCAAGAATTGCTGAGCAATAGCGGAATTGTCAGAAATAAACGAAAAATTCAAAGTGCCATAAAAAATGCGCGTGTGTTTATCGATATTCAACGAGAGTTTGGCTCATTTGACAACTATTTGTGGCAATATGTTAGTAACCAACCCATAATTAATCATTGGCGAAAGCCGGAAGAAGTGCCTGCCGAAACGCCTTTGTCGCAAGAAATTTCGCGTGATTTGAAAAAGCGCGGAATGTCGTTTGTTGGACCAACTATCATCTATGCATATATGCAATCGGTTGGATTGGTAAACGATCATCTGTTGTCGTGTTTTCTGCGACGTTAGATGAATATTCTTAATTCCGCAAATATTAAATTTTTTCTACTTGCTGATTTTGGGTAACTCATAAAATTAGTTTGAGATACCACACGCAAACTTCATTGTAATTCAATGTTTTGCTTTCGCTACATGCGTTTTGAATATTGTGATACAGGCATTTATAACTGTCTTGCTGTCAGTATTAAGGTGATTTTAATATTTTAGTAATGTGTAGTAAGTAATTTTACTTTCTTTTGGGTAAATAAAAAAACGTAAATTGCAGCCTTGTGAATGATCGTTAAGGGTTTGTTATGGAATAAATTGACCAAAGCAGGCGAAGTTATTGCGCGAAAGAACAAGCCTGAATGGGCAGGTTTTTTAGTAACAAATCCTAACTCAAAATTGATATTGCAAGCAAATTTGTAAGGGTAATTGTTTTATGGTGAAATTCGGTGTTTTATTCCGTAATAAGTCGTTGTCTTCCATTTATAAAATTCTGTTTTCAGTTTTAGCAGGAGTACTATGCTTTTTTTTAGCTCCCCATAGTTTAAACGTTTCTACCACCGACGTTCAGTTTAATTACCCGTGGGCCATTGTTTTTCCCTTGTTGGTTGGGATAAGCTATGGCCGAAAATATGGTTTCATTGCTGCCTTGGCAGGTGGGGCATTGTACCCGTTTTACCTATGGCCGCAAGAGGGTTTTGCTAATATTTTGTACAGCCTGTTTTTGCTTGTCTACTTCACCTTTTCGGGATGGTTTGTCAGTGGAAACAGGGAAGCCTCTGAGCGTTTTTATAGAGGATATTTTTCCCTTATGGGATTTGTATTGCTGTTCTTTACATTTTCTTTTTTATTGCTTTACAATCTGTTACTTTCAATGAACCCTCCTTTTTGGGCAGATGAGGTGGTGAATCATTTACCAATCGATGTGCTAATTGCCTTTACCATTAAAGATAGTTTGAACTTTATTTTTATGGTGGTATTTGCCGATGTGCTTTTGCGCTTGCCCTTTGTAAGAAGGTGTTTGCGTTTGTCGGTTTACAATGTTGCGCAATCGAATCATCGAATATTTCTTGTTGGTATTGGCATTACGGCGCTGGTTTGGGTGAGTTTTTTGGGGCTCGACCGGTTTATGATACATTCTATCCCTCCAGGAATGCGAGAATACCGCAATGTCGTTTTTATTATTCTATGGTTTTCGGCTCTTATTATTATTCGTGTACTTATGGCCTTTATCGAACGCCGAAACGTAATGGAAAATGCGCTTAAAGAGAGTGAGGCGCAGTTTCGTATGCTAAGCGATAATGCAAATGATATTGTAATGATGCATAAAATGGATGGGACAATAACGTATGTGTCACAATCGGTTAAGCGTGTTTTGGGGTATGAACCGGAAACGATGATTGGTGCAAATGCAAAAGATTTCCTCCATCCCGATGAATTGCCAATCTACCATAACCGAATGAGTTCGATTACAAAAAGAGGAAGTATTTTAAATGTATTGCAGCAGGTTCCGCATAAAGATGGAGGAGTGCGTTGGATTGAAAATAGCGGTAGTGTTATTCAGGGACTCGAAGAGGACTATGTGCAAATGGTAGCCCGCGATGTTACTTTACGAAAACGAATCGAAGATCGCATCCATGAAAATGAAACAATTTTACAGGAAATATTTTTTCAGGCTCCTTTGCGTATTGTGTTGATTGATAAGAATATGCGAATTGTGAAGATTAATGAAAGTTATGCCAAAGGAGGGGGAATTGAAGACATGAAAGGTCGGACGCTTTGTGAGGCAGTCAACTGTTCCAACGCAGAAGTTGGTCAGGTAGTATGTGGTACAGGGACAGGCTGTGCAAGTTGCGTTATCTATAATATGGTGTTAAATACGTTCGAAACGCACGCTAACTTTTATAAAGTTGAGGGCATTTTGCACAAAAAAGAGCCTGCAGGCATTGCCAAAACAAATGTTTTGGTGTCTACCTCGTGGCTTAATTTGAGTGGGGCAGAGCATGTGTTACTTACCATGGATGATATAACCGATCGGAAAATTACGGAGAAAAACCTTAAAAATGCGAAAGCGAAGGCCGAGGAGAGCGATCGGCTTAAATCGGCATTTTTGGCCAATATGAGCCATGAAATTCGAACGCCCATGAATGGGATTTTGGGGTTTGCGAATTTATTGCGGAATGATGAAAATATCAACGAAAAAAACCGGAGCTATGTCGATCTGATTATCGACAATAGTCAGCGATTAATGTTGCTACTTAACGACGTGCTCGATATATCGCTAATTGAAAGTGGGAAAGTGCATATGATTCCCAGAACTATTGAAGTGCATATGTTGCTTAAAGCAGTGTACGATCGTTTTCATCCTATGGCCAAAGAAAAAGGACTGGCGTTTCGGGTTTCTATTCCCGATGTGCCCTCACCAGAAGTTTTTGCCGATGAGGTTCGCGTGCGACAAGTGTTTGGTAATCTGATTGGTAATGCTCTGAAATTTACCCCGGAAGGAACCGTGAATATCGGATATACCCTTGATTGTGATAATTGTGTGTTTTTTTATGTAGAAGATACCGGTGTTGGAATTCCAAAAGAAGAAATTGACAATATTTTTATTCAGTTCCGTCAGGTAGAATATGAGTATGCCAAGCTAAAAGGAGGTACGGGGCTTGGTCTTACAATTAGTAAAAAACTTGTGGAAATGTGGGGTGGCGAACTCCTTGTGCATTCTGAAGTTGATAAAGGTAGTCGGTTTGAATTTTCGATTCCTGTTGCTTCAATCGAAAGGGGCAGGAATAAGTAGTGTTCGTCAATAAATCCGATTTTCTGCGTTATACTC
>JAWOEM010000464.1:0-4361 GCA_046482785.1 Salinivirgaceae bacterium | reverse complement strand
TTAAATTATTATGTCTTATGAGGCTTCTTGCTCTAATTATTCCCATCGCTTTTTTGTTTTTTTCTTGTCAAAACCGTGTTATCGATATTCACATCATTGAAACGACTGATCTTCACGGGCATTTTTATAATTATGATTTTTCCCGCGATACATCCCGAACAGGCAGTCTCGGTCAGGTTGCTTACTTAATTGATAGTTTACAAAAGCAAAGTAAAAATCTTGTACTATTAGATAATGGCGATATTCTACAAGGCGATCCGGCTGTTTATTATTCCAATTATGTTCAGAAATCCGGTAGTCATCTTGTGACGCGTATGCTGAAATACCTTGAATTTGATGCCGTAACGGTCGGAAATCACGATATTGAAGCCGGATCGGATGTGTATTCGCAATTTATGCACGATGAACAATTGCCATGGCTTGGAGCTAATGTTGTAAGGAAGGCTTCCGGTGAGCCGGCTTTTAAACCGTATGTTTTTGTAGAAAGGCAAGGCGTTAAAATTGCAATTATGGGCCTTACATCGCCCGGTGTTCCTACTTGGTTGCCGGAAAAATTGTATCGGGGACTAGCGTTTAACGGCATGGTGGCAACTGCACAGAAATACATGCCCGAAATTTTGGAGCAAAAACCCGACATCGTGGTGGGGCTCTTCCATGCCGGGCTCGATCCTACCTACGGGGGCTATTCCAAAGATGATGAGCTCAATCCAAACGCAACTATTTCTGTGGTGGAGCAAGTACCGGGCTTCGATGTGGTTTTCGCCGGACACGATCATAAGGCCATTGTCCGCAAAGTGCCCGATAAAAATGGGAATATGGTGTTGGTTGTAAACGGAGGCAGTCACGGCAAATCGGTGGGACATGTGAAAATTCAATACGATAAAAGTAATAGTCAGATAGTAAAAAAAGATGCTATTATTTCAAATGTTCGGCATTTGCCTGTTTTGGAGAGTTTTGCTAAAACATTTTCTCCTTATCTCGATAGCGTTAAAGCATATTTTGACCAACCCGTTGGGCAATTAGCTACAAAACTTTGTCCACAAGAAGCTTTGTTTGGGACGTCGCTTTTTATGCAGTTTATTCACGATGTGCAACTAAGTTTTACAGATGCCGATATTTCCTTTTCAGCACCACTTCAGATTAGCTCCTGCATTCCGGAAGGAACAATCACCCGAAGCGATGTGTTTTCCATTTACAGATTCGAGAATTATTTAGCCACATTAAATATGACTGTTGCAGAAGTTGACGCGTACCTTGAATATGCCGTTTCGCAGTGGTTCAATACCATGAGTAAAGCAAGCGAAGAACTACTGAAATACAATGGAGAGGGACGTTTGAAGAATCCATATTTTAACTTTAGTAGCGCTGCCGGGCTTGAGTACGTAGTAGATGTTTCGAAACCCGACGGGAATAAGGTTGAAATAGTACGCGACGGCAACTTGTTTTTTGGCGATACCGATACTTTACGTGTCACTGTAAATTCGTATCGGCTTGTTGGCGGAGGAGGTCATTTGCCTAGGGGCGTATCAATTGATAGCGATGAGTTGGAAAATAGAAATGTGTGGGTGTCAGATGAGCCAATCAAATCGCTTATTATTAACTATTTTGAAAAACAGGGTGTGGTAAATGTTGAAAATGCGAATAACTGGACTGTTGTGCCTGAATTATGGAAAGTGGAAGCCATTGGTAGAGAAAAACAGGCATTTTATCGTTAATATATAAATAAAGATTGATTATATGTTTGATGATCACTCTTTGGATAATGCTACATAAAGATGTTGCGTTAGGTTTTTTTGAATTTGGATAGAGATTTTCTAATTAAAATAGAGATAGGGACAATGCTGAAATTAGGCTTTTTTATACTTTTCTTTTTAATATTTGTTAGTGGAGCAGTTCACTCTCAGAACATCGATAGTCTTAAGCAAGTTGCCGATACAGCCACTGGCAAGCATTTGTCTCGCGCATACGGCGACTTGTCAAGTTATTACTGGCAGCGCAATCCTTTTATTAGTATGGATTATGCCAAAAAAGCATTTGACGAAGCCGAAAAATACCCCGAAGATACCGCCCTTTATATCGAAAGCCTTCATTTAATGGGAGATGCATTTTGGTACAATAATAATATTGCCAGCTCCTTGGAATATGCTCTTGAGGTGTTAAATATCCAGGAAAAAATCGGCGATTCGGTGGGTATGGGCAAAACCCTCAATAACTTGGGTGTAATTTATTCTAATCAAGGCAAGGTCGATAAAGCGTTGGAAATTTTACAGCGTTCGCTCGATATAAAACTTGCCATTGGCGACAAGAAGACCATTGCCGCAAATTATAACAATATTGGGCAAGTCTATTACAAATTGGACGAAGATTCTATCGCAATGGCCTTTTTCAAGCAGAGCGTGTCCATACGCAAGCAAAATAAAGAACTCGAAGACCTCATTAGTGGTTACAATAATATTGCTGCCGTTTATATGCGTGAGGGTAATAATCCACAAGCTGTTAAGTATCTGAATAAAGCATTTCGCTTAACCGATTCGTTGGGCATAGTAAGTCAGAAACCTGTAATTATGTATAATTTGGGCGATGTGTTTTATGCCGAAAACGATAAAAGCAAAGCCTTTGAATGGTATAAGCGAGCATTGGGTATTGCACAGCAAATCAGTAATTACGATATCCAATACCTCATTAATCAACAGTTAGCAGAAGTGTATGAGAAAGAGGGCGATTATCAGGAAGCCTTAAAATATAAGTCGGCAGCACTTGTAACAAGCGATTCTATAAAATCGCGCAACACAAATGCAAAAATAGAGCAACTACAATTTAAGTACAATGCCCAACAAACGGAGTTAGAGAATCGATCGCTGAAGCAGGAGCAGGAATTGAACCAATTAAAGCTTGGTAAGGAACGCAATAAAATTCAGTTGCTTATTTTGCTAGCCGTGTTGGCTTTGGTTGTTATTTTGTTACTCATTAACCGGTATGTATTAAGACTGCGACATAATAAACACTTGCGACGCGAAGTAGAGTTGCGAACACGTTCACTAGTGCGCGAAATAAACGAACGTAAGCGTCTGCAAAGTAGCCAAAAAATACTTGGTGATCATTTCAATAGCATTTTTTCAACATCACCCCTTGGAATGGTAATGCTTGGGCAAAATTGTGAAATGCAAATGGTTAATGCTGCATTTGCCAATATTGCAGGAGTTGATCAAGATGATTTGATTGGGAAATCAATTAATTCTGTTATCCAAGATGCTGCTTTTCAAAATGTTTTGCAACAGGCTTGTTGCGAGTCCGGAGGCAAGTATACCGGAGCCATAAGCATTGCCGGGCAGGAAAATAAACGATATGTTAATGTTTTTCTAAACCATTATGAATCGAAAGATAGCCAAGGTAGTGAAAATACCTTTGTAATTATTGAAGATGTGTCCACTACCATTGAAGCTGAAAAACGCATTCGCCAAAGCGAAAAACGGTTTCGCGATTTGGCCGATTTATTACCCCAAATGCTTGTAGAAACAGATACCGAGGCCAAAGTCGTATACGCTAATAAAAACGCATTGGAGCATTTTGGCTTTCAACAATCCGATATCGAAAAAGGGGTATTCATTTTTGATTTATTTGAAGAGAATGATGCAAAAATTGTACGTCAGCGGTGGGAGAGCTTTAAGGTCAGCAGCGAAATGCAAATTACGAAGGAGTACGACTTATTGACAAAAAGCGGGAAGCGATTGTCGGTGCTGGCAAGTGTTAATCCAATTATCGATGGCGATGTGTTTGTGGGCTTTAGGGGGTTGTTGGTCGATATTAGTGAGCGAAAAGAGCGGGAAGAAGAATTGCTTACCGCTAAAAATAAGGCAGAGCAAGAAAATCAAATAAAAAATGATTTTCTCCAAAGTTTAAGCCATGAAATACGAACTCCGATGAATGGAATTCTTGGCTTTTCTGAATTAATAAAATATGAAGAAATGACTGAAGAGGAGCGGGATAATTATATTGATATTATTATTAACTCCTCTAACCAATTGTTAAGTATTATCGATGATATTGTTGATCTGTCGCGCATTGAAACCGGCGAGCTGGTTGTGCACGAGCGCGAAGTTTCCCTCCAGCATTTTTTCAACGATCTGATGGTCTATTTTCACGGCTATATGGCCAATAGAAATGAGAATGTAACCCTTCGGCTAAATAATAAATTGCCATCTTACATCGATAACGTGATGATTGCCGAAAAACAAGTACAGCATATTATTTCTAATTTTGTGTACAATGCAATTAAGTACACCGAAAAAGGATTTATAGAGATTGGTGTGGAGCGAAAAGATAACGATTTGCTGTTTTATGTGAAAGATAGCGGTCGCGGC
>JAWOEM010000421.1:0-10420 GCA_046482785.1 Salinivirgaceae bacterium | reverse complement strand
TGATTGAAATAAATGGTTTTAAGGAATTGAAAACCATTGTTAACCGCGATTATTCTACTTTCAGTGGTAAAATTCTTGAACGATACTTTCGGACAAAGTTGATCGAAGAGAAAGGAATTACTCTCATAGGCTCATATTGGGACAGGAAAGGTGAGACAGAGATTGATTTGATTAGTGTAAATGAACTTAATAAAATGGCAGAGTTCATAGAAGTGAAGAGAAATCCGGCGAATATAGACATTGATAAGCTCCGGCAGAAAAGTTATAATTTCCTGAATTCAACTGGTCAACTGAAAGATTATCAGATTATTTACAGGGGGTTGTCACTGAATGATATCTGATTCATTGAGCACTACCGACTTCCCGGGGGTGAGCATCGGCGCCCCCACATCGAACCGCCCCTGCCCCCACTGCGAGCTCATTCAATAACCGGGGGATCGCAAAGTGGTCAGCGCCGGCACCCGGATTCGACCGCTGCAGCCATACATTACCGGCTGGAACTGCTTTCTTGTAGTCTAGCTTTCTAGCTCAAGATTCATTATCTTTTCCAATACCAATGAAACAGCACCAATTGAAGTTGAATGCTCACCATAAGTTGATGGTTGGATATTTATGCCGAGATTAGGCGATAAAAGATATTTAGATGTTTTACTGTTTATAAGATCGAAAAAGAATTTACCATTCAGTGAAATTCCACCACCAATATATATAACTTCAGGGTTTAATAAATTGGTCAGGGTTCCTATTCCCTGTGCAAGATACTCAGTAATTTCATTGTATATCCGAAGTGATGGTTCATCCCCCAGCCTTGCAGCCTTTCCTACCAGCTCTGCAGAAACAAGATTAACATTTCCTTCACTGAGATTTTGCAATATTTTTGCATTTTCATCACGAAGGACATCCTTTCCAAGGCTAGCAATCCGGTGACCCGATGCAAGAGCCTCCAGGCAACCTTTTCTACCGCATTTGCATGTCACCTCGGTGCAAGTGTCAACGGGTATATGACCGAATTCACCGGCAAAACCGGAATGTCCCTTAATTAGGTTTCCATCAATAACAAGACCGGCAGCAATCCCATATCCAACATTAATAATTGCAAAATTCTTCAATCGGGATTTCTTGTTAAAATTTAATTCCCCCAGGGCCATTAAACGCGTGGAATTATCATAAAATACCGGAAGCTTAATCATTCTAGAAATCTCTTCCTGCAGATTAATATTTTCCCAACCAAAATCCGGTGAAAATTCAATAATGCCCGTATTCCGGTTAACAAGACCCGCAACGCCTATACCAACACCCCAGATTTTACCGCCATTCTCCGGTCTGTTCTGAAACTTATTTATAATTTGAACTACTTTTTCAATAATATGGGTAAATCCCTTTTCAATTTCGGTTGGTATTTGTATTTCAGAAAGGAACCGCGCATCAAGATCTACAAGGCAGCCACGGATATACGTGGCACCGAGGTCAATTCCGATAATATAATTCTTTTCACTTTTAAACTTAACCACCATCGGCGGTCTGCCCCCATTTGAATTTCCAAGGCCCTTAACCTCAACAAGGTTGTAATCGCATATCAATTCATCAACGATCCGCCGAATAGTAGGTGGAGTTAATCCTGTCTTGTTTGCAATATCAGACCGACTGATCTCTCCCTTTCTTTTAATTAAGTTCAGAACTAGTTTTTGATTGCCCTGATGAATCAACCCGGCACTCATCTTAATGTTCATCTGTTTAGTTTTGAATACTAACTGTATATTATGGTGTATTTTGCCGCTCAAAGATATCAAATATATATTTAAAAGATATTATTGAATTCAATATATTATATCGACTGTTTTTAATAGCTATTTTTAACTATCTGTTATATAATCTAATAGTACATTTTTTATCGTATAATTTAAAAATATATTATAAAATATTTGTATATTTATATATTTTATCATAGTTTTGAATATACTTTTAATAAGTAATCCTAAATATTGAATATTGAAAGAAGTAGGAATATTGAACAGGGGAATTGCAAAGGCTATATCCGAACAGGGGCATCATGATCTTATAATGGTTTGCGATGCTGGGTTTGCTACACCTAAAGATGTGGAAGTTATTGATATTTCCCTGATAGAAAACCAACCCCGTGTTATTGATTTATTAAATGAGTTAAAAAAGTTTTTCTCCGTTGAGAAAATAATTTTGGCTAACCAGGCAAAAAATACCAATCCGTCGTATTTTAGTGAGATCATAGCTGTATTTGATGATCCTGAAATTGAAATTATTGATCATAAAGAGTTGAAGAAGCTTTCAGAATCAGTGAAAGCCATCATAAGAACCGGCGATTTTACTGCTTATGCAAATGTAATTCTGGTTTCGGGCGCTGGAAAACGCTGGTATTCTGAAAAAGATCCTTAATACATATATAACCCATGAAACTAAACTACTAACTGAATTTCAATGGAAAACATTACTATCCCGGCACTTGACCTGGTAATCATTATCGTATTCCTGGTTGGAATTACGCTCATCGGTGCGCTTCAGATGCGGAAAAAGCGTGAGACCAGTGATGCTTTTTTTCTTGCAGGTAGAAATCTTAACTGGGCATTTATCGGGGTATCGCTTTTTGCTGCGAATATTTCAACCATCCACCTCGTGGGGTTAGCGGCCTCAGGATTTAATGAAGGAATGGTGTGGGGGAATTTTGAATGGCTCGCAGGTATCAACCTGATTCTGCTGGCACTGATATTTGCTCCCTTCTACTTTAAGAGCAAGATACAGACGTTGCCTGAATTTCTGGAAAGAAGATATGATTCAAGATCGCGATCCGTATTTGCCTTTATTGCCATCCTTGGCGCCCTGTTTGTTCACATTGGAATGAGTTTATATGCTGGAGCAGTTATTTTTGAGCGCTTTTTTGGCATCAATGTATTCTTTTCAATAGCTATCATTTCGGCAATAACACTTACCTATTATGTAATGGGTGGATTAAAGGCTGTAGTGATCACCCAGGCGATTCAAACCGGGTTTTTACTTTTTGGGGCGACAATGATTACCGTGCTGGGAGTTATAAAACTCGGTGATGCCGGCATATTAACTTTTGCCGATTTAAAAGAAGCGGTACGACCGGGTGCATTGAATATGTTACATTCAAACGAATCCATTGAACGAACAACCCAGCACATAAGCAATGAATTCACCTCCCGTGGTTTTAAACCGGTAGGTAATAGTGGTCTTACCTGGTTCGCCTGTTTACTGGGTTATCCGGTTCTTGGTCTGTGGTATTGGTGT
This sequence comes from Salinivirgaceae bacterium, assembly GCA_046482785.1. Taxonomy (GTDB): domain Bacteria; phylum Bacteroidota; class Bacteroidia; order Bacteroidales; family Salinivirgaceae; genus Salinivirga. The sequence continues at coordinate 7,138 of JAWOEM010000421.1, read as the reverse complement.
TCCGATCAAACCATTGTACAGCAGGTATTAGCGGCAAAAACCAAGAATGATGCACAAAAGGGCCCCATCTTCGCAGCTTTTCTCAAGTTTCTCACTCCTTTTATCATGGTATTCCCCGGTATTATTGCCTATATTGTTTTCAAAGATGAGGTTTTTGCAGCCGCAAGCTCCGCAGGTGTTGATAAACCCGGTGATATGGCGCTTTCTGTATTGATACAAAATTTACTTCCTACCGGATTGATCGGGCTGATGTCAGCTGCGCTTCTCGCTGCACTAATGAGTACAATTGCAGCTGCCCTGAATAGTATATCCACCCTTGTTTCCGTCGATATCTATAAAAGAATTCTGCCAAAAACACCAGACAAATCTTTAATTAATATCGGAAGAATATCTGCACTTATCATTATGACACTGGCGGCGTTCTGGTCAACACAGGGAGACAAATTCTCCAGTATTTTCGATGCGATCAACAGGGTGGCTACTGCGCTCTCACCTCCTGTTGCAACAGTGCTTCTGTTTGGTGTTCTTTATAAACGCGGGACCAAAGAAGCCTCATTTGTAACCCTGGTGGTTGGCCTGGTACTGGGTATTACTGCCTTCGTTCTTGATTTTGAACCGATTTCAGGAGACCTGATCATTATCAACCAGTTGGACATACCATTTATGATACAGGCTTTTATCATGTTCTGTATTTGTACTGTGATTTATTTGGTTACAAGCAAATTAACACCAAGACCCGATATGGAACAAATTGAACAATACACATGGGTACACCCGCTCGCATCCATACGAGGTAAGATTAAAAGTTACAAGGATGTTAGGGTATGGGTGATGATATTAATAATTCTAATGATAACACTTTATATAGTCTTTTCATAGTTAGTAACAGTTTCTTTAGGTTGAGTTTTAGTTAGTTTTAGTTAGTTTTAGTTAGTAGTAGTTAGTAGTAGTTTAGGTTAAGTTGGGTTGTTTAATCCCATTCAGATTTCCGGGATGGTGGTGAAATCCCGGAAATCTGTTAAAAAAAGCAAATATGAGACAAGCAGTAATGATATCCCCGGGAATAATTGAGTTTAAACAATCCCCTGATCTTTCAAAGCCCGGTCCGAATGAAGTATTATTAAAAATTCAGAGAATCGGGATCTGTGGAAGTGATGTACATGTATTTCACGGAGAGCATCCTGCAACCCCCTACCCTGTCATCCAGGGACATGAATATTCAGCAATCGTAGAAGCAGTTGGAGAGGCGGTAAAAAAAGTTAAGCCAGGGATGAAAGCTACAGCCAGGCCCCAGTTGGTTTGTGGAGAATGTGGCCCCTGCCGGAAAGGCCAGTATAATGCATGTCAGAATTTAAAGGTTCAGGGATTCCAGGCACCTGGTGTTGCGCAGGATTATTTCATTGTACCGGAAGACCGCCTGGTTGTCTTGCCCGATTCACTTACTCTGGAGCAGGGTGCAATGGTTGAACCGGCTGCTGTCGGCGCCCATTCCACAAGCCGCACAACAGGAATCAAAGGCAGGAATGTGGTGGTATCAGGTGCAGGCACCATTGGAAACCTTGTTGCCCAATTTGCACAGGCCCGGGGCGCACGGAAGGTACTTATCACCGATGTAAGTAATTACAGGTTAGAGATCGCCCAACAATGTGGAATTGAACATACACTAAATATCAGGGAAACACCATTTGACGAAGGGGCGAGAAACTGTTTCGGTACCAACGGATTTCAGGTTGGACTGGAGGCAGCTGGTGTGCAGGAGTCTCTTGATGTATTGATGGCCAATGTTGAAAAAGGAGGTGATATCGTCATCCTTGGAGTTTATGCCAAAAACCCAACAGTTAATATGTTCTACCTCGGCGAGCATGAACTGAATGTTTTTGGATCGATGATGTACCGGCATGAAGATTACGAAGCAGCTGTTGAGATGATCGCAAAAGGTGAAATTAAACTCGATCCATTGATCTCAAAGCACTTTCCTTTTGAAAAGTACCTCGAGGCATATGATTATATTGAGGAGAAAGGTGATAAAAACATGAAAGTCATGATCGATTTATAGATGTGAAAATGGAACACGTTATAAATATCATTGGTATTGGCGAAGTACTCTGGGATATCTTTCCTCAGGGTAAGCAGTTGGGTGGTGCTCCATGTAATTTTGTATACCATGCAAATAAATTAGGTGCGAATGCATTAGTAGTTAGTGCAGTTGGGAACGATGAAAACGGCCAGGAAATATTAGCCTTACTAAATAAGAAGAATATCTCTGAGGAGCTGATCCAGGTGAATGAGCATCCAACAGGTACCGTCGAAGTAAAGCTGAATGACCAGGGTGTTCCTGAATATGTAATACATGAAAATGTGGCCTGGGATTATATCCGTTTTGATAGCGCCATTGAGCAAAGCTTGTCAGCGACGGATATTATCTGTTTTGGAAGTCTGGCACAAAGGAACAATGTTTCGGGTGAAACCATTGCCAGCATACTCAATTCTGCCGGACCGAATACACTTATTGTTTTTGATATTAATCTTCGTCAGCAATATTATACCAGGGAAATTATTGAAAACTCACTTCAATTTTGTCACGTTCTGAAATTAAATGGTGAAGAGCTACAGGTTATTTCAGTGTTGTTAGGCCTGACCGGGAGTAGCGAAGAAAACCAGGTTATTGAACTGATGGAACGCTACAATTTGCAATTGTTGGCTTTAACTAACGGAAGTAAAGGCAGTTTACTCGTGACTGCTTCCGAAAAAAGTTTTTTACCCACACCAAAAGTACAGGTCAGAGATACCGCCCGCTTTTGAATGTTATTTCGGTGCGGTCGGGGAAAGCATAGGTGTAAGTTTTTACACGCTGGCCATTGGGTGCCGGTGTGGCTGTTTCGGCGTACGCTTCTATTTTATGTCGTAAAATTCTCGATTGTATCATTATGTATCATTATCCGAAATATTGACGGCGGTGTTTGCTTATTAACATGTTGTACGTGTCGATTTTCGTTACTGAACTATCAACATAACTGCTCCTTTCGGCTTCAAATAGTTCAGCCGCTTTTAACACCACAGCATGCCTTAATTTTTTTGGATAGTTGCTGTTGGTGTACCCGGTGGTAAATGTGAACCGGATACTGTCGGCGGTTGGGGTTTCGAATAATTGAATAGTGAACCAATGAAAACCGGGCACTACTTTGTATTTTGTGTTTTCGAGTTCGCTGTATGTTTCTTCTTCGTCGGTTTTGTATTCAATTTTTGACAGGGCACGAAATGGTGCCTGGCAAATACATATAATACGGTCGAGGCTGTGGGTTATTTCGTGTGTTAACACGTTAGAAGTGTCGATAAAATCGGCGTTTGTATCGTCTTCAACCATTTCAAAAGCAACTTCTATTAACCCTTCGATGAAATCATCGTCATCGGTGAACTCGTCGGGTATGTTGAGTTGTTTTTTTACATCGGCCACGGTTACCCATGTATTCGTGGTTTTTGTTTTTTCGGGTGCTTTGCTTAGTACTAACATGATTTTCGTTTTTAATGAAAAAAAGGGGAAGGGATAAACCCTTCCCCCTGGTGATGGTATCGGTGTGACTGGTAGGTGTGACTATGTTGTCGCGTCTAAGTCGGGCGATTTCACAAATGCGCCACTATTGCGGCATGCGATATCGGCCAACCGGTTCACGGTCATTTCAATTTGACCTTTTTTCTGATACGTGAATGGGTTGATTAGGATTTCAAGGGCTCCCCAGAATCCTAAATAAATCTCATTCCAGGCACCATACAACAGGTATTGTTGATTTGCACCGTCGGCAAATAGTGTTGAATAGAAAATTGGTACACCATCGTAGGTTACTCCTACGCCATTTTCGCCTGTTAATGTGGCCATGAACTTTCCACTTCCGGCATCAATGTTTGTTCCTTTGGCTTCGAAGAACGTGCCGCGGTTCATTGCAAATGCACCGTCGAGGTCAACCTCTGCCATTAGTGCGTTGAACCCGTCAATACTGAGGGCACCGGCGGCAACTTCGGATGCAGCGGCCAAGGCGATGGTGTAAACATCGGCGGTTATCTTACGGTCGCAGCCCTGAACCATGTCGTTAACGATGGCAGCCTGAACGGCTGGATTACGCTGCACCAACAATTCTTTTGTGAAAATGTCGGTAATACCATAACGCTCGGGTGACATGGTGGTGAATGATGGCTGGTTTGCCGTTTGGGTTATTTCGGCTTTTTCGGCTACTTTTTCGGCTTCATCGGCTGTTTTCTTACCAATTTTAAGCTGACCTTGTAAGCCCGGTAATACGGTTAAGCCCATTTGTCCCCAAAGTGGTTTTTTACCGATTATGGATAAACGGGGGTCGATAATAGTGTCGATGGTATCGGCACCGCTGGTTGTGTTTTGATCGCGCTGGTAGGTATTTTCAAAAGGTACCAGCAAGCCTTCACTTGCTACCCCGCGGGATAGTTCCTGATGCTGTTCGGCTTCTAAGCCGGTTAAACCATCTTCGCCGCCGCGTGAAAATTCGCGAATGGCTTTTCCTACGCTGTAGGAATCTGGTTTTTTACGGATGTGTGGACCGTCGCCACTACGCTGAAATTGTGACGGGTCGTCGGCGGGTTCGTCGTCGTCGCCACCTGGCATATCCTGCCGGTTTGATTTTCCACCGTTATTGCGAACGTGGCCTTTGTACATTTGCATGCGTTCGGCACGTTGTATTTTGGTGGTTAAACCACGAACTTCTTTTTCGAGGTTGTTAAATTCGGTTTCTTCTTCGTTGGATAGCTCCCGGCTCTCGGTGTCGGCTTTTTCCAATATAGCGTCCATGCGCTCAACTTTTTGGGTGCGCTCGATGCGCATTTCTTCTAATTTTTCCATAATGCTATTGTTGCGATTTGAGAATTTGCACTTTTCGTTTTAATATATCGGTTTTGAAATCGGCATTAGTTTCTGTTTCCAACTGCCATTCTTGATTTCTCATTTTAACGGCGGTATTGGCATAGGCACCATCAATTACAATTGAAACATCGAACAGTTTTTCTATTTCGTAAATGGTACGAACATTGGGGTCTTGTGTTTTGTCATACTCCATACGGTCAATTGTGAAAATAAAGGAGCTCTCGTAATAATCACCGCGTTCAATCATGGTGGCAATGTCACGCCCTAACTGGGTGTCGGGTACTAATATGCGGTACATTAACCCTTTTTCGTCTTTTATTAATTCAAGGGTACCGCTTTTTGTACGACCGAGCATTTTATCGCGCCAATGGTCAACGGTGGCGATTACATTTATTTCGGGATCTTGTAGTACTTTGTCAACGGCTCCCGTGTCGATTATTTCGTAATACTCACCGTCCCAATCGCGGATTAGTTTTGAGCGTTGGTTAAAAACAATGGCATAACCTTCGATGTAACGGTTGCCGTTTTCATCGGCTTCGCGAATGTGTATTTTTTCGCTTTGTAAATTGCGGCTTATGATTTTATTCTTGTGGCTCATTTTGTTGTGTGTTTTCGTTTGGTTTTAATGATTGTAAGTCGTATTCTTCGAGTGAAATATTTTGCTGTTGTACAAAGTGATAGTTTGAATATTTGCCTTTTATTGCTTTGTTGCCTAATGCTTTTGCACCTTCGTTTGGACTTGCTAAACCATTTTTGACCATGGTTGACCAGGCGTTTACTTTGCGTTGGAATGCCATTCCTATTAATTCGCGAACGTCGAATTTAGCGGTATAACCGCGGGTGAGTTCTTCGCGGGTTAATAGCTTGCTGTTTATTTCGGCCATATATATGGCTACAATTGGCCCCATGGTGTTATTTTCAAATAGGGTGGTGAGCTGTTCAACGTCCATTTTTTCGAATGATCCGTCAACCATGCCCAACAATACACCATAGGCGGCGCTAATGTCTTCGCGCGAAAATTTGAGGGTTTCAATTAGCTTTGCATCGGCAAATTGCATGGCAATGCTTTGTATTTTGTGACCCAACGGCAAACGCATTGTTTTACCTGCATTGTTGGGACCTGCATTGGTTTTCTCGAATTGCTCGATTGATTCTTTTAAAACCCCGGCGGCGGGACCACCAAGTTGCCCAGGAATATCGGATGTGATAGCCAGCGGTGATGTGGCGTTGTTTTTATAGAAATTATCGAGGGTTGAAGTTAGACGTTCGTTGATGTTGCTTTGACGCTCAATTGCTACCATTGGCGATAAACCGATAATACCGTCTTCAGATAAACCGCGAAAGTGTAGCATACTGGATGCCGGGATGTCTTCTTCGGTGTTTTTACGGGGGTTTATAACAACATAATATAGAAGTCCATTTTCAAGGTAGTACTCTTTTATGTACCCTGGGTGAATTATTTCGAGGCTTGTGGGGTATGATGTTCGACGGTTTTTGTATATCCGTGCAAAACCGTTGCCGTAATAATTGCGGTGATACTCGATTGTGCTCCAAAATTGCTGGGCATTTTGGTAGTTATTTGGTTGGTGTTTCAACAGATAAGTTAAGCGGTGCCGCTTCATTTCTACATTGCCATTGTCGTTGTCGAGAAAAACGGATAATGGCATGCGTGAAAGGTTGTCGCTTAATATACGGCAACATGTGAAAACGGTTGCTATTTTTTCGGGTTGTCCGGTTACCCCGTTTGTTTCGAGGGTTTGGGGTTGTGTGCCAAACCTGTAAACTACCCTATCACGGGTTTTGTTCCAAAATCCTAAGATTGTATTTAGAAAATTCATTGTTCGCGCGATTTGTTTTAATATATCGCGTGAAGATTTTCTATTCGTTGTCGATTACCATTTTTACGCCGAATATTTTGTGAACATTTCGGTAATCTTTTACGCCGTTATAGCTCATTCCGGTTTTTTCCTGGTAACGTGGAATTGTTTGAAGGTTTAAGAAGTTGCCAGCTACTTCAATTAATTGCAGTAATCCTTCGTTTGACCATTGTCCGTTTTGTACACTTTTGCCAAATTTGTTGATGCTATCTTCTTCATATTTTGACAGTTGCATATGGTGAAATATTTTGAAGTGTTGATATATATGAGTTGTGTGTAATGCTATCTTGGGTCAAAACCGTTGTGGTCTATTTCCCATTGCCAATATTTATCATTGTTAATAGCAATTCGCTTTTCACTCCAACCTTGCTTATAC
>JAWOEM010000377.1:0-3206 GCA_046482785.1 Salinivirgaceae bacterium | reverse complement strand
GCTTGACCGACATGAGGTATTAACTTTTTTTTAGGCTTTTTGGGTATTAATACGCATTCACAGCTGCTACAATATAAATAAATTGCATATTAATCCAATTATTATGCACCAAGACCTGACGATGATCATTTTAATATAAATAACAAGGAGATCCTGATGCACACAAACACAGAATTACTGTTAGAAAAATTAGAAGACGAAGGCAAAGCATTTACATGGTCTATTGATGTCAATTCTATGACAATTTCCTTTTCGAGGGGCTTTTTAGTGGCGACAGGATCGAAGAAAAAAAGCTATTCGATTGGTGATGATTTAGTTGAGGTCGTTTATAATGCAGATATAGACCATATAACACGGATAGCAAAAAAAATTGGAAAAACAGAAAGTTTCTCTATTGAGATAAATCTTCAATGCACTTCGGGTGTTTGTAAAACAGCACAATTAGAAGGGCAAAAAATGAACGATAGCCATTATGAAGGCATTGGGCTGATTAAAACCTCACATTTACAAAACTTCCCTCTCTCCGATGAGCGAAATGTGCAGGTGCTTTTCGACAAAGTGCCTGTACTGATTTGTATAACCGATGCAAGCGCCAATATACAATATGTAAATACCGTATTTGAAAAAACTACAGGATACAAAAAAAGCAACCTCATTGGACTCAATCCCAGAATACTCAAATCGGGATTTCAATCGGAAGAATTCTACGAAAACCTATGGTCGAAGTTGATCAACAAAGATGTGTGGGAAGGAACCATGATTAACAAGAAGAAAAACGGGGAATTTTACTGGGAGCGTGCCACAATTAGGCCCCTTTGCGACCACACAGGAGAGATAAATGGCTATATAAAAGCAGCAGAAGATATTACCCAACAGGTAGAAGCAGAACGTCAACTTCAGGCCGAACGAAACCTTTTTCTTATGGGGCCGGTAATGGTTTTTAAATGGAATCCGAATAAGGATTTCATTGTTGATTATGCAAGTCCAAATGTTTTGTCGGTATTAGGCTACAAGGCGTCAGAATTTATTTCAGGAAGTATTTTTTTTCGTGATTTAATTCATCCTAAAGATTATATATTGATTTGTGACGAACTGGAAAATTTTCTTAAAAAACCGGATGCAAAAAGTTTTAAGCAAGAATATCGACTAAAAACAAAATCAGGAACGTACAAGCACTTTATCGATTACACCACACTGGAGCATGATGAAAACAATGAAGTTATCAGCGTTAATGGCTATTTAATTGACAATACCGAAAGCAAAAAAATTGAACATGCATTGCGTAAAAATGAAATAAAATACCGCGATGTATTTGATTCGGCAGGTGTTGGAATTATTTACACCAATAAAAAAGGAGTAATTCTCGACACAAACAAAAAGTTCGAAGAACTAATACATGCTAAACCAAACGAACTCAAAGGAAAATTGGCCATAAACTTGGTTAACGAACGTTTACCTAAAGCTACGGTCAAAAAGTTTTTACCGCTTCTTTTCCATCTTTTAAAAGGAAATCCAATAGAACCCATAGAAATATCAGTAGGCAATTTTCACTACGAAATACAATCGACCTATAACCCTGATTTGGAGAGTAATATTGGTATTTTACGCGATATAACCGATAAGAAAAACGCTGAAACCCTCTTAAAGAAAAGCGAAGGAAAATACAAGTACCTGATAGACAATATGAACGACGGGCTTGCCATTACCGATAAAAATGAAAAACTTACATTTTTAAACAAGGCAGCCAAAAAGATATTGGAAATTACCAACACAAATGAAATAGAATCACTCAAAGAGTTTACCTCAAAAGCCAATGTGGATATCATAAATCAACAGGAAAAACTCAGACAATTTGGTGAAGTTTCCAGCTATGATATTAGCATCAAAAATAAAGCAGGAAATATTAAGCAAATCGAAGTTAAAGCATCTCCACTATACGATGAACAGAAGAATTACAACGGTTCTTTTGGCCTAATACGCGACATAACCGAACAATACAATGCCGAAATTGAACTAACCCGAGCCTACAAACAGCTCAAAAAAATTAATAACCAACTCCAGCATCATGCACAAGAGCTTGAGGTAGCAAAAAATCAGGCAGAAGAAGGCGAACGACTAAAATCTGCTTTTCTGGCCAATATAAGCCACGAAATACGTACTCCCATGAATGGAATTGTGGGGTTTGCCCAACTATGCATGAATCCGGAATTAACTGAAGATAAACGCACTACGTACCTCGACATTATTTCGAACAGTACCATTCAACTGGAACGAATTGTAATGGACATTATTGAACTATCGAAAATTGAAAGTGGAGAATCGAAACCAAATATTAAAAACGTATCGCTCAACGAATTAGTTGAAAAAATTTATAAAAATTACCTTCCAAAAGCAAATGAAAACGACCTCGATTTTGAACTGATTGTGCCTGAACCCCTTCCCAGAATGGACACAGACGCTTTGAAATTCGAAAAAATTATTAGTCTTTTGCTCAACAACGCATTCAAATTTACCGAAAAAGGTTTCGTAAAACTCGAAACCGAAGTAACTAAAAGCCATCTTGTAGTATTGATAGTCGATAGTGGAATTGGGATAGCGGAAGAACACCACGAAATAATTTTTGAACCATTCAGGCAGGTTGAAATGGCCATGAAACGACGCTATGGAGGCACCGGCTTGGGTTTAAGCATTGCTAAAAAGCTTGCGCAAATGCTTGGAGGCGACATTACGCTGGAATCGGAACTTGATAATGGTTGTACGTTTGAATTTACAATTCCTCACAATCTGTAAATAGTGCAAAATCGGGCGGAAATATCACGGTCAACAATAAGAATAACCGTCGATTCGTTGTACCCAAAAAGAAAAATCGTATATATTAATGCAAAACATGACATTTTTCATGTTAAAAAATTGCATTTTTTATAGATTTGTAACAGATTTAAATTACGAACAAAAATAATAAATACAACTATGCCTAAAGGAATTTTCAACGTACCGTACCCAAAAAATGAGCCGGTAAACAGCTATGCACCCGGCACAAAAGAAAAAGCAGAGCTTAAAAAAGCGTTAGAGGAAGCACGCTCTAAGCAAGTTGAGGCTGCAATGATAATAAATGGTAAAGAGGTAAAAACAGGTAAAACTGTTGAAATGCACCCACCACACGATATTCATCACACACTTGGAGTGTTCCACAAAGGAGCTGCCGA
>JAWOEM010000372.1:0-10869 GCA_046482785.1 Salinivirgaceae bacterium | reverse complement strand
CTAAATTCCCGACCCATTTCACAAAAAAAACGTCAAAAACCACACGACAGGTAAAAAAATAATTGCACCATAGTAAAAAGGCGCTTACATTTGGTACTCATTTCAATTTACACAAGTTAAAACACACAAAAAATGGAAGATAAAGATTTAGTTTTAGAGCAAACGGCAACAACCCCTTACATAGAAGCATGGAACGATTTGCAATTGATTTGTATGGGCGGAAGCGCATCGGAGAATGATGCATTGCCCGTTTTAACGCCTTTCAACAATTGGCTAAACGAACACATCGACGATTTTGTGGGGAAAGTAACCCTTGAATTTAATTTCCAGTACCTCAGTAACTCGTACAGCTTGGGCATGCTCGATATAGTCAGACAACTGAACAGCTACCAAAGCGACGTGCTCGATTTTTCGGTTCGCTGGCATTGCAAAGAGGGCGACGACATTTACTACACAGGTCTTGAATTTCAGGACATTGCAAACTTCGAGTTTGAAGTGGTATTTTAAGTGTGTCCGTATACGCATGGCACATTTTTACAAAAAAACATTTTTATCGATTCTTACGTATACGATAGATATAACCAACCAACAAAAACCAGAAACATATGAAACAAATACTTATTGATAACGATTTTGCCGAGATATCCTACGATGCAGACTTAAAGATGGGAAAGATAATATGGAAAAGAAAAACAGAAACTGAGGAGTACCGAAGCGGATTTGAGACTCTGCTTGAATTCAGTAAAACACACGAAGTAAAGAACTTTCTATCAGATATTCGGAAACAGGGCGTGGTAGCACCCGAAAACCGCAAATGGTTTGAAAACGAAATGCTTCCCAAAGCCATTAAGGCCGGATTAAAGCGTGCTGGTTCTATTTTCGATGGCAATGTATTTAAAAAGTATTACATGAACATGATTATTAAGGTGTCGAACAAATTTGGAATGCCGCTAAAACTTTTTAATAGCGAAGAAGAAGCCATTGAGTGGTTTAAAAGTTTCGACTAACCCAAAATTCTGTAGTTATTGTTCACTAAAAATACACTCCCGAATTTATCAGCATAAGCTCTGCAACATGCCGATGTGCCTTTAGCCCAACACCAGCGAATAGGTATCTGCCAAAACGATACGTCAGTGCGTAATGCTGATAAACCGGATCGGGTGCTTTAGCCGGACTATAAACATAAATGCCCAAATCCGTAATAAACGAAAGTCGGCCAAACGTTGCGGCATGCCCCAATAATAGAGCAATTCGCTGAAAATCAACATCTTCCCCGGCTCGCATCAACTGCTCCTGAAGGTACATATCGGCCACATATTCAACGCCGGCCGTAAACAAGCTAAACCGTGGAACAGAATATCCTAGTTTTATATTAGCCCCAAAAATAGCACCGTTCTTCCGGTTGTACCCCTCCTCGGGCTTGGCTACTTTAAGCGAAAAAAAAGAGGTAGCTAAGCCACGCCATTTTTCATTTTTTTCTGATGTACGATCAACAGTATACCGGGGAATTTGGGGTGCGGTCAAATAATAGTTCAACCCCACATTGGCAGTAATAAAGTTCATTCCCTTATTGGGTTGCTTTATTCCGCCATTAGAAATATGATTATAACTCACACTTCCCTCACCGCTCAATTGTTTGGTAATTTGGTAGCGTACCGAAATATCCATTTGCAGAAAAAAACTCAGATGCGAACTAAAAAACGTATTTTCAGGATTGCTATTTGCATCATAAACCTTAGACACATATGACATACCGGCACCTCCGCGTGGCACAAAATACAAACGGCCATTGGGGAAAATTTTCGGAGCCACAAAAAGAAACGGATTTATGCTGTTTCCCAGTACCTGAGGATCACCAAAATCATAAGCAGCCACTCCCGCTCCAATAAGCGGATAACAGTAACACTGCTCCCATTTTTGTTTTGAAGTATGAAATCTTGCTGCCGTTACGGTAAATCCGCGCACACGGTTCTCCCGAATCTCAGGTAACTCGTTACTGTGTCGTAAAATACCCCCATAACTGTAGGAAGCACCAAAAACAGGATACTTGTCTTGCGCCAAAGCGACAGTATAAAGAACAACAAATATGAACGCCAAATAAACCTTTCGATACAACATATTTAAAATTTCGAATAGTATGCACACATCGACAATGCAATAAAAAAGGGAAACTACTAAATTTTAGTAATTTCCCCTTAAATTTTATTGCTTTATTGTTCTAAAATACCAAGTGTTTTTAACAAATATGGCGAATTAGTAACAATAATAGCAGCGTAAACTCGCTTGCACTACTATTGCACAATAAACTTAGCCATTTGACCACTATGCTCTCCTTCTGTAAGAATGAGGTAATAAAAACCACTATTTAGCTCCGATATATCGATACTATTGGAATTATTCAGCGTTACTGTTTTTATTACTCGTCCCAAATTATCGCATATCGAAGCGCTCGTCTGCTGCTCCAGGGGAAAGTTCAGATTCAACTGGTCTTTTGCCGGATTTGGATACACGTCCAAGTGTGTAGCATTGGTATTTACCGTTTCATTCATGCCCACAAAATCGGAATAAGTAAACTTTATTATAGCAGACTGCCCCCAACCAGCTTCAGCATCGTACATATCCATATAGGCACTATCAATTTGATGAGTAAAAATCTCTAAGGGGTCTCCCTCCTCATCAGCGAAAAATGGAAGTACCAATTCATCTGCAGTAATATTAAAATTATAAAACGGACTCATTCTCATCATCGGATCCCATTGTTCCATTTCGCCATTCCATTCATAGGATGTCTGCACATCTAAACTACCGCTTGCTTCCCATGTGTACGTGGTTCTTTCAGAATTTACTAGCACTTCATCCATTTCATCTTCCTCCTGGAAAATCATTTCCTGAAGTCTTCCATTGTCCCATGCATAGGTTATTCTCTCAAACTCGAACCAAGAACCATCATCTTCGAGATCAAAGGCAGAATACTTTACCATATTCCCATCAGCGTACTCATAAGTCTCTTTTTCCTGCGAATCATCCCAGAAGGTTATAATTATGGAATCGAGCTGCGAACCGGTATAGTAATAGTGGCATATTTCATCATGGTCCATCTCATCATTGACGGCATCATACCAAAAATAGTCTTCACGTACCAACAAACCATCCTCATAAGTAAAGGTCGTACTATCTTCCAGTTCCCATTGTTCTGCCACAGTATCATACACCATACCAAGCTCATAGCTCATAAGGCCATTTTGATAAAAATAGCGATTACGATAATCAAGCTCGAGCTCCGTTTCTCCCGCAGTGTATTCCGTTTCAGATTGAAGCTGCCCCTGTCCTGTATATTCAAATTCTGTGCGGCTAAACTCCACAAACTCGCTCTCCAAATTAAAAAACATTTGCATCCTATCTAACTTTACGGTTCCATAATTTAAAGCATGAGAGCCACGCTTTTGCGGATGATGTTTAAACTTCTCAACAATACGTTGATTAAAATCCTGTGCGCCAAGTACCGACGCAAGCATTAGTGCTGTAATAAAAAGTAATTGTTTTTTCATGTGTGTGTAGTTTTAATGTTAGTAAATATTCGGGTCTAAATATTTATGCAATATGCTGTAAAGAGTTATTAGCTTCAATCCATACATTGTTTTTCCATTTCTATTACAAATATACAAAAAACTGAAAAACAAAGCGTTAAGGAATAGTTAAACATTTTTTCATAGATACACACCAACAAACTGTAGGCATTAAAACACCCCCCTATTTGTATGAGCTGAATTTGTTGTAACCATTCATTCATTATTTTTATTGCAGAATTTACGTGTATAATTTGTATTTTAGTAATACAGAAGTACAACTGCGAAATATAAAAAATCGTACTTTCGTAATAATTGTAAATCATACTCATATGACAAAAACGGACAAATACAAAAACAACGCACCATCGAATGCCGTTTACGGTTTGGGGTTGATTGGTGCCGCAATTTATTACATTTCCGCTGCCACCGGGTTTTGGATGGGAGTGGTTGGTTTCCTGAAAGCTCTGGTTTGGCCGGCATTTATTGTTTACGAAGTGCTCAAATACCTAAATGCCTAGGGATTGTGATGAAATAGGCTGACAGTTTTTAACCAAGTTTTTTTGTTCTTTTACAATTTGGAAAAAATGCAAATAGCGGGCTATGTTAAAGGATTTTTAAGGAAGCTAAAAGAGCAAAAGAACGAGTTGAAAACGTCAATTTATTTCGAAACCATCCCTTCACAAAGAAAATGGCCACCACAAATATATTCTTTTGTGGTGGCCTTCCATTTGTAAGAGGGGTTCACTATAAAATGGAAAACTTGGGGCTATTCAAGTAAAACAATTGTCGCTTGCCTATATGAGGCCGGGCTAAAAAGGTCTTCAAATTACTAAATGCTGACAAGCAGCTTTGCCCCTAACCCTTTCCACTAAATTCGTAGTAGAACCAACCTTTTTTATACCAAACTCTTATATGTAATTGAAAATTCTACTCACAATCGGTTTGGTACGAACCACCAGAGGTGTACCATAAAATTTCGTCACTGTATTTGTTACCGCCCAGGTATTTTTTCTGCACCTGAAATTTATCCACGAAACAATCGTTACGTGTAGGCCCCGATTTTGGGGTGGAAATGGTATGTACCGTTAATACTTTGCGCAAAGGAACTCCAACACCGTTGTACTCAACCTCCCAATTTTTGTGCGTAAGAATCACACGTTTAAATGTAGAATTACCCCAACGATTGGTGAGCGCTTGAGCAATTTGCTTTTCCAGCGATGCATCAGACATTACAGCTGCCGGAGGGGCTTCTAATGTTTTTTTGTAATCGGCTTCCATATGAATTTTCATGGTTCCTTCGGTAAGTGGCTTTTTGTTGGTATAGGTTTTATTACTGTGCGTAACACTATATCCCAATACCATACGCACATCGTTTGTGCCCTTTTTCAAACGTGGCATCACCTCATCGCGAAACAAAAATCCGTATTTCGGCTGCATGCCATCTTCTTGTCCAAATGGATTTTTGGGTTCCGACCATCCTGTCCATTTGTTTAACTGATCCTGACTAAGCCCCTGACTCACTTCACCGGCCTTTTGCCCATTCACATAAAATGTAAAGGTCATGTTGGCGTTGGCTATTCCCGGCATCACACCATGCTCCTCTAAGCATCGGTTGGCAACGCTTTTAGGCATGTATGCCATAAAATAAATTTCATCGTCGGGCAACCGAAAGTCAGTGGTAAATTCAGATGGATTTTCGCGCTGAAACTGTATTGGCGAAGCCGAAAATACAATTTCGCCCACATGTTTGCTATGAGCATCGCTGGTCATTCCATAATCAGAGACCTGCGCACTTGCGTGGAAAATAAAAAACAAAATTGTAATGGTTAAAACATTTTTCATAATGCTGTAGTTTTAAATTGAGGTATGAATAAATTAGTATAATTGTTCCAATTATCGTTTTTTCAACTGTTTTGCATACCGCAAATGTAGGCTACCATAGCTCCGAAGACTTGCACTATTGTTCTAAATAGTTGAACATATGTTTCCATAAACAGCTTTTATGCATTGTATCTCTTTTCAGATTAATACACCACCAGCGACAAATATGAACATATGTTCGTAATTTATATTCGATTAAAATAAGTCCATGAAACAACATTAATGACTTAATCATATCATTTCCAGTACTTTTTACGATAGACTAATTTCATACAATCAACTCTTAAACTCCAAATATCCATATAATTACACATCAATATAATTCTATGTTTAGATGGAAAGTTGTAATTTTGCAACAAATTAAAACGAAAAGAAATGAAAAAATACGATGTAATTATTCTGGGTAAAGGCCCGGCCGGAATTATCACCGGCGTAACAGCAAAGAAGCAAAATCCTGATAAATCGATCTTAATGATTGGAGAAGAGGCCAAAGGACTTGTTCCATGCGGCATTCCTTACATTTTTCATGAATTGGACACCATTGAGAAAAATGCAATGGGGCCAAAACCTTTTGTTGATGCCGGTGGCGAAGTAGTTGTAGACACTGCAAAATCGGTAGATTTGGAAAACCGCACCGTAAAACTGGCATCGGGCGACGAGTATGGGTTCGAACGTCTGGTTTTTGCCACAGGATCGACTCCCGTAGTTCCAAAATTTATTGAGGGATACAATTTAGACGGCATTTACTACATTAAGAAAAGCTATTCCTACATGGAGCAGATGCGCACAGAAGCCGCAAAAGCAAAAAATATTGTGGTAATTGGCGGTGGCTTTATCGGTGCCGAAGTTGCAGAGCAACTTCACTTAGACGGTAATGCTAATGTTACACTGGTAGAACTAGAAGAGCAATGTTTCAGCAAGGCATTCAGTAACGAACTAGCCACTATTGCCACCGATCAACTGCGCCAAATTGGACTAAATGTACTTACATCCACGAAAGTGCAGCGCATTGAGGGTAAAAATGGCAAAGCCAACCGGGTAATAACAGCCGATGGCTCCGCAATTGATGCCGACATGGTAATTATGTCGATTGGCTACCGCCCAAACACAGCCATTGCAGCCGATGCAGGGCTAGAAATGAATAGTATGAACGCAATACGCGTAGACAACTTTGGCAGGACAAACAAAGAAAAAGTTTACGCTGTGGGCGATTGTGCTGGAACGATCGGTTTTTTAACCGGACGCGAAGACAACATTATGCTGGCATCAACCGCCACTGCCGAAGCCCGCATATTGGGTTATAACATGTTCGGAATAAAAATTAAACGTTGCTTTACCGGTACTCTGGGCGTATTCTCTACCGAAGTAAACGAGTTATCGATGGCTGCTGCCGGATTAAACGAAAACACCGGAAACGAAGCCGACATTGAATTTGTTACGGCAAAATTTAGCGATGTGGACCGTCACCCGGGTACTCTTGCCGATACCAAACCACTCACTGTAAGGTTATTTGCATCGAAATCGGATGGCAGCATTTTGGGCGGAGAAGTTTGGGGTGGCAAAACAGCCGGCGAAATAATTAACACCAT
Source organism: Salinivirgaceae bacterium (assembly GCA_046482785.1). Classification (GTDB taxonomy): domain Bacteria; phylum Bacteroidota; class Bacteroidia; order Bacteroidales; family Salinivirgaceae; genus Salinivirga. The sequence goes on along the minus strand of JAWOEM010000372.1, from coordinate 3,830 downwards.
CAGCTTGGCCATTCAAAAACGTGTAACTGTTTACGAACTGGTCTCGTTCCAAATTGGCAGTCACCCGCTACTTACCGCAGCACCTACAAAAACCGTGATGATAAAAGCTGCCGAAGGAATTATTCCACAATTACAGAAATAGTAATGGATGCGGTCTAAAAGGGCTTTCAAATTACTAAACGCTGAAAATCAGCCTTGCCCCGCACCCAAAAGGGCGACTGATTTTCAGTTACTTAGCCTCAACGACGGGTAGACAGGGGCAAGAATACCGCTAAAAACCTATAATACCCATTTTAGTCCGGACTCATCAATTTTCAGCATACAAAAAAGCACCTTGCAATATTGAACAAGGTGCTTTTTTAGTAATCACTATTTACCTATTTCAACCCAGACAAAATATAGTTATAAATGGTGTTGTTCTTTTGCGACTGGTCATCCTGAAAGCTCCTTGTTATAAATTTGGGTTTCGAAATCATTTCGCGTTGCAGCATTTCATTGATGGTATGATAAAAATCAATCGATGTTTTTCCGACCAACAATGGAGTAAGATCGTGGTGTTTTTCCCAAAATCGTAAAATACGAACAAACCCTTTTAGGTAAAGATAATCTTTGGTGAATCCACCACCCCGAAACACGCGCGTTACGAGATCGTAAGCAACCGAATCTTCAAGTTTATATTTTTGTCGCATTTCATTAAACACTTCAATATAATCGGCTCCACTACACATCATATCTACAGCAACCACACGCAACGCCAATTGCGTCAAACGTTGGAGGGTGATATTACCACTCAAAAATTCCGACAGTACAGCAAGTCCTTCTTGTGTTAACGTATTGACCGGCAAGCCCACATTGAAAATATTCAGTTTCTGACTACTTGCATTCATGGTGGTGGTCATATGCACGCCAATTTCATGTTCGGCCAATGCGGCCAGCTCTTTTCTCCGCAGCATAACATCGGGGTGAAACAAAATGGTTTTTTTGGAGTTGAGCACCAAAATACGCGAAACAATCTGGTTACTAGTGGTTACCTTGGCCTGAATGCCATATTCATCGATAATTTGCCTGAAAATTTGCATGGCTTCATTTACGCCAATAAGCGGTTCCTTCTTTGCTTCACCCGGAATATCGGGCAATAAAAGCAGGTATTCTGCATTTTGCAGGTCGCGCTGCGATGGTTGCCCAAAATACCGCAGCGAATTGTATAAAAACTTCTGGGAACCCAAAGTAGATATCAGGTCGAGTTTATCGAAATACCCACTTACCACGGCTTCGTACATGTTCCTCACCGAGACATCTTGTATACCGTGCACAGGTAAATTGAGGAGATCCATTTTTAAGCGCGGCACATTAATTTTAGTAGGATGATAAATAAACTTGGGCGCAATGGTGTACTTACTTTTAAAAAACTTTCGTTTTTCGGAGTTGGTGTTTTTGGGTACAATTGCGGCCAGCAATTCAAAATTTTGCACCAATTTGTACAACGCTTTGTCTACGTTTAGCAAGTTCTCATCGATGGTTTTCGACAATAGTTTGCCACGATTCAGGTGTGTCCATTTATCCAGGCCGCGTGCGTATTCCTCAGCAGTATTCAGTATGGCCTTCTTTAGTTGCAGTTGCAAACTTCTGATCACTTTCGGGAAAGCATCTCCGGTAGCCTCGTTGCAAAAAACCTTTTTTACTTCGGTAGCCAATACCAATGAATGCTTAAAATGCGTGTGCACATATTGAAGATTATATCCACGACCAAAAAACACATCATTAACAGCAGCCACAGTCTGTACATCGGTAAGCCGAACGGCTCCGAGTTGCTTTTGCCAATTTTCGACTACTACGCCGTATTTACCCATATCAACATTTTCGGCACCGATATTAAACAACGGCACCTCCCGCTCCCATCGTAAATAATTGTACGAATGTATATCGAACACCAAACAACCACCAAACAGTTCCTCAATTTTACTAACCAGCGCATGCAAAATGGCATAATAGTCGGCATGCTTTTGTAAAGATACAGCACGCTCCTTTGAAGTTAGTTCTCGCTTCCATACTTTTTTACCCCAGGCCTCATCGTAGATACAGGTCTCCGGTGTGCGGTTCAGGTCGTATTCGAATCGCGAATCGTTTGCCACAATAGTTACAGGCAAAGACACGATAAAATCGGCCGTATGCGGATCCTCCTCGTACCAACGCTCATAATCGTTGAGCGCCATTTTGGGTTTTAGTGTAGCACGAATACGGTTTCCATCGTGAATGGCTGTACAGCAATAAGGCACATATTTATCGACCTTCACTTTATAGGCTCCGCCAGTGGTAGTTGCTTCGAACGTTTCGCCACGATTAATCATGGCCACGATCTCTTTTACATCTGCTTTAAACATCTTGTCCATACATATCTTCTACCCGAAACTCATCTTTATTTTGTCGAATTTCTTCAACAACTTTTTCAATATAGTCGATTATTTTCGCCTGCAACTTCACCTTGTATAACTTATTGATTGGCGTCAACGTTCCGGGGCTCAACACGTTCACTTCAATAAGCTTACTACCAATAATATCGAGTCCGGCCAAATAAATACCATCTTGCACCAATTTTTTCCCCACCTTTTCGCACAAAATTCTATCGGCTTTGGTAAGTTTATATTTCTCCACACTGCCACCAGCCGAAATATTGGAACGAATATCGCCGGCAGCAGGTTTCCGACGCAAAGCACCAATTGGTTCGCCATTGAGCATAAGCACGCGCACATCGCCATTTTCGGCACCTTCTACATACTCTTGCAAAATAACGTAGCTCGACTCTTTGCCCGATTTATTGATATAAAACTCCAGCAGCGATTTAATATTATGCATTGCAGACTTTTCAATCACAATTACGCCACTGCCGCCATATCCGTCGAGTGGTTTCATAATCATTTTATCCTGGTCAGATTCAGCAATAACGCGCATTAAATAATCAATGCTTTTCGATACGTGCGTAACCGGAATAATTTCGCGGTTCGGATCGTAATAGGCTGCCGTATAAATTTTATTATTTGCCTCGCGCAGCCCATCCACGGCATTAATAATAAACACATCGTCTTTAATGGAATCCAAGAAGTTAAGTACAAGCGGATCGAGTGGCGGATTATCGCGCATAAAAATCACATCGAAATCGCGTAATGGACGCATGGCTTTTTCGAATTTCACCATTTTGTAAAACGATGGAATACTAGTACTCACCTTTTCAGGAATAATTGTTTTACAGTAACTCAGCGTAACCGAGTCTCTGATGGTAAGGTTTTTCGGATGCGTAATAGCAACCTCGTGCCCACGCCGGGCACACTCATGTATCAACCTGATACTGGAATCCTGGTGGGGATTAATTCGTTCCCAGGGATACATGATAAAGCAAATTTTCATTGAATTAAAATTAGTTTAAATGTTGTTTAAAAAGATTATTGTAAGTTATATTTATTAAGCAGTTGGTCGATAGCGGTAAATTGTGCTTGCCCGAAAAGTCCAAACTTTTTCTAATTTAACATATGTCAGTAAAATACGTTTCAAAACCTGTGATTTCAGTGCGTTTGAACGATTGTTTTTTCATTCGTAATTATACAAACAAATTTGATTAGAAATACACTCCACGGAAAAAAAAGAGCATTTCTTTATTACCTAAAAAATGCAATAAAGCCACCCGTCCCCGGATTTTTTGGGATGTCCGAGTTATTGACTTACATCGTGACTTTTCACAATTAAATCGAATTCACTTTGAGTTGAGTGTTTTTTGTGGTAGGCTTCTTGATCCTCAACAAATGTTATCATTTTTGAGCGATCTTTGAAAGAAGTCG
>JAWOEM010000345.1:0-3730 GCA_046482785.1 Salinivirgaceae bacterium | reverse complement strand
CTAAATTCCGCACGGATTTAATTTTTCAAGGTCAAAATCTGTGCGAAATTTAGGTTAACCCCGATTTAGAAAATCACTCATTTGGGTGAAGAATGAAACCGAATGAGATGATTTACTTAATCGAACCGAGTCAGGTATAGCCTGACGAGCTCAACGCAGTTAATTCGCAAGGAATACAAAGATATATTGTGTTATTCTTTGCAGATTTTGAGTGTGACTATTGATTTTGGGTTCCGAAGTAAGGATTTGTACTGAAATAACCTGGCGTTTTAATTGTTTTTGCCCTTTAACCTCCTTGAAAAATCCTTAAATAGCCTGCTAATCGCAGTATTCTCACGTTTTAAAAGAGCAAAACAATTTCGCTGAAACGGACTACTTATTTCATTACAATCACTAAGAGAAAAGTATGGATGAATTATTAAATTATATTAGTGTTGGAGGATCATTTGCTTTAGCTATTTCGGGCGCATTAAAGGCCATGGGCAAAAGATTCGATCCGTTTGGGGTGTTGATAATTGCATTTGTAACTGCCATAGGCGGCGGAACCATGCGGGATGTACTGCTAACCGATAAGTCAGTTTTTTGGTTAAGCGAAACGGCCTACATTTATTTTGTTATTGCAGGAACGCTCATCGCATTAATTTTTCAGCATAAACTTGCTTTTTTTCATAACACATTGATGGTATTTGATGCTATTGGACTGGCATTATATACAGTTATTGGTGTGCAGATTGGTATTGATTTTGGATTGGAATTTATCAATTGTATTATTCTTGGTACGTTGACCGGCGCTTTTGGAGGTGTGCTGCGCGATATTTTGGTAAATGAGATTCCGGTTATTTTTCATAAGGAGATTTATGCAACGGTTAGTATTGCCGGCGGACTGTTCTATTACGGACTTTATCAGTTGGGTGTTCCTAACCCGATATTACAGATTGTGCCTATTGTAGCGATGATTGTTGCACGTTCCCTCATTATGTATTTTAATGTTTCGTTTCCATCTGTATACAAAGAGAAGGAATGAGGTAGGATCCGCGATTTGCTAAAGCAAAATAAGTACGGCAAGTGCCCCGACACCTATTCCCGCACCAAAAACCACAATCTTATCGGCCAATCCATTCCACCAAATCCATCGCGTTTCTTTACGCAGGGCTTTGACTAAATGGTTTAGCTTATCGATTTTTTGAGTTAGCGCCCTATTATTTGTGGCAAGCGTTTCGTTATTCTGCTTGAGCTCCAAAAGAGTTTGGTCAATGTCAGTAATGATGTCGGCCATATTTTGGTTTAAAAACCCACTGTCGGCTTCCATGCGCACAATAACTTTCCCCAATGTTTCCTCAATAGCCGTCAGCTCGTTAAGTAGCTTGTTTCTGTTGGTGAGCAACTGGTTGTATATGCCTTTGATCTGCCCCAATTCATCTAATTGCCGATTGAGCTTTTGAGCCCTGGTACTGCTAATGATGTAGGCCGTATCGGTGTCAATTTCGACGGTGGTTCCGCGGAAAATCATCAGTTTGTCGTCGTCGGATTGGAATGTTACCGTCTGTGCATTTGCCGAAAGGCAGAACCCTGAAAAAAGGAGAAGTATAGTTATGATTTTCATGATCGTGGTTTTTTGTCGGTAGCTTAAAACCGAAACGTGTCGGTTTCAGTTGTATCGAGAGGTTCTAGCGTTTGCTGCTCGTTGATGAGTGTTTGTAGGGCATTTTGTAATTTTACAATGTTGAATTTATTTTTTTTCATAATGGAATCGAGGTTGTAGCTAAATTGCACAAGTCGATTTTGAGTTGTTTGCAACTGTTTGTAAACGCCGTTGTACGCCTTTTGCAACGAATCGTACCGGAGTTGAATCGATTCTACGGCATCAATTTCTTGTTGCAGTTGCCTTGCTTGTCGCCGGCTCGTATTACCCGAAATCACTATGGCAATTATCAAGCCTGCTGCAAGTACAATGAGCGCCACTTTCATGTATTTTTCAGTCATTGCCTATTTTTGTTTGTCAGATCCCAAACATACTAATTTTCTGTGAATTCCTCCAATGCTTCCCGTATTTGATCGTTATTGAGCCCTTTTAATTTCTGCACAATTTTATTTTGTTCATCGATTAAATAAAACGATGGGAAAACACGCACATTGAACAAGGCATTTGCATAGCCATACTTGTCCCAAAGGTTTTTAAAGGCAATGGCATTTTTTTCTTTTGCATGTTTGTTTTGCCAAATGTCGTAGGTTTTATCTGTAAAAACGGCAATGAATTCTACCTTGGAGCCGTATATTTCATTAAGTTCGGCCAGCCCGGCAATGGAACGAATGGAGAAAAAACAGCCGGTTCCTAAGAATGCTACCAAACGCATTTTATTTTCTGTCGAAAATAGCAGCTCCTTTTCTTCGGATTTATTATATAGTGAGAAGTTTTCAACTTTTTTCCCTTTTTTCAGTGTGCCTTGTGCCTTAGCCCGGGTGTATGTGCTAATGCGTTTTGCGTAAATGTTTCCGGTAATTTCAGGAGGTATTTTTTCTGATAGTTTTTGTACCCGTTTGGCGCGCACACGTCCTTTTATTTCATTGAGGAAATAGATGGCCGGTAATTTGTCAAGGTGCTGCTCAATAATTTTAAGTTTTTTCCTTTTGCGTGCCTTTTCAATTGTTTCCGACAGTTCCTGGTTGGCATAATTTCCAAAACCACTAATTTGGAATGGACTGGTTATCAGATCCAGGTTAAGCGTGTATTCCTTTTCGGTTAGCCACAGTGTTGGTGTTAACGATTTTAGTCGGCGCTTTGGGGTGAGGGTTTCAAGTTTAAAAGGCATCACGCCGTTTTCTTTTGGGCAACGAATTTGAAAGCTTCCTGTAGAGTCGGGCTTCACAAAAGTGAGCATATCGCCACCTGTTGAGTACAATACGTTGCTGTACTCGCCTTTTATTTTGCCATTAATTATTAGCGTATCCTGGGCGTTTAGTAACCCTGCTGCCAATAAGATAATTGCAGCCAACGTAATTTGTCTCATAGTTTTTTATTTTCATGTAAAAGGTCAGTGTTTTTTACCTAACCTAAGATCTGCAAGGATTTTGAACCGGATAGTTTAATCCTTGCAGAATTTAGGTATAAGATGCACAAATTCGTTGGTGGTTGGATTTTAAAGCAGTCCGTTTTCGTCCATGTAAAGCAATCGAATAGACTGAAAATAGTCAGATTCGAATGAGATTGTGCGAATTTCATCGATTCGATACTCTTGCTCATCTGTTTCTATGCTGCCGTCGTCCATAATCGCATCGATTAGTAAAAACTGATCGTCTATTTCGTTTATTTTTCCATAGAAAAGATCGCCTTCTTCCTCCTCCTGAAATTCAAATAATCCGTACTGCTTTTCAATTTTTGATAGAATATCACCCGTATCGGCAAATTCGAACCAGTCCGGCTTGGCTGTTGAAACCTTTTTTAATGTCAGTACTTTTTCAATTTGTTTTTCGGCGTTTCCTTTGATGCGTTTTTCTACGAACTCTTTCCGGTAGAGTCGGTATCCGTCAATTAAATAGTCTACGGGGATGTGTTTTACGAGCACCCACTCATCATTTTCAGCAATTAGGAGTCCGGCCTCGGCCTCTTCCCAGCCTTTAAGTTTGTATGTTTCTACATTCATCTGTTTTAATTTTGGTTTGGGTAAAGGTAGCCATTTTGTATTACATAGTGCCCGTAAAAAAAACACCTTCTTTTGGGTGTGCCCAATAA
>JAWOEM010000330.1:0-6870 GCA_046482785.1 Salinivirgaceae bacterium | reverse complement strand
CCCCGAAACCATGCATACAAACGGAAATGGACAGGGGTATGAGTTGTATTCCTATCCCAATCAGCGCAGTTTTGGGGTGTCGCTCAAAATTAAAATATAATATGAATATCCGTTTTTGCATCTAAAAAGAGAGCCAATGTACTGAAAATCAATTATTTTACCCCGATCCCTAAAGAGAGCAATCGATTTTCTTCACACCCTTTAGGGTTAGGGGCAAATGAAGAACCGTAGCGAAGCGGAGCTCGACGAAGTCAAAATCAAATTAGTTACAAAAACGAATAACCGTTAAATCTAATGTATCACCAATTCAAATGCATTTACCTATGAGTTTACCCCGTTACCACGAACAAATGAGTTGTATTCGACCCTGCAAAGGCCTCGCAAAGCTTGTGTACCGTAGTGTTTGGTCGCTCGTGCGATACAGCTTTCTATTGGCCTTGTTTGTAACGCTCTTTGCAGCTTGCGAAACCAACCTTACAGATTTGAATGTAAATCCCGACGAACCACTTGATGCCGATCCCAACTACTTGTTTTCTTATGCTTTACAGCAAGGCATGGGAAATTACAATTCCGATGTTAATCTGGAACAGTGGGGCGTTATGAATTGGATGATGTATCTGGCTTCGCGCGAGGGCGTGGAGGTTGGTCGCGAGTATCCGGTGCCTTCGGGGAAAGATGCATTTTGGCGCGAGCAGTACACCAACACGCTAATGAACACACAGGTAATTATCAATAAAGCTAAGGCAGATGCAACAATCGTCAATATGGCGGCCGCTGCCCAAATATGGAAGGTTTTGGTTACTAGTCAACTGACCGATTTGTGGGGCGATATTCCATACTCCGAGGCTCTGAAAGGCATTTCAGACAATGTGCTTTCGCCCGGCTACGACACGCAGGCGCAAATTTACGAATCGATGCTTAATACTCTTAAGGACGCTACGGCGCAGTTTACAAATGACCAACCGTTTTTCGATGCGCAGTCAGACCTTATTTATGAAGGCGACATGGAGGCTTGGCGCAGACTAGGGTATTCATTAATGTTGCGCCTTGCAACCCGAATTAATCAGGTCGATGCAGAAACGTACTCAACAACCTTGGATTTTTTGGCCGATAAGCCACTCATTGGTAGTGTAAATGAATCGGCAATATTCCCGTTCAATGCAGTGCGCAAAAATCATTTATGGGAAACCATGTACCGTGGCGAATCGGTTGTGCAAAATAACCCCTCGAAATTTTTTGTCGATTTGCTTTCCGCCACTGACGATCCGCGAAAGCGTGTTTTCTTCGAAGAGGCTCCACTTTCGTTTTTGCCATTCATCGATAAGTATCGTGGTATACCCAATTTGTTGCCCAATACCGCAGAGCAGTGGGACGATTATAATCTAAACAGCACCTTTGGCATTGCCGGAGACTGGGGCGATATTAGTAAAATTGGTGAGTGGTTTTTACGCGACAATACGCCCGGAATAGTTATGAGTTACTCCGAGGTGTGCTTTTTGCTGGCCGAAGCTTCGCTCAATGGCCTGTGGAGCGAATCGGCTGCAAACCTTGTGCAGGAAGGGGGGCGCGCCAATATGGAGTTGTATAATCTCTATGGCGATGAAACGAATTTTATTGCAGATGAAGAGATCAATAGCTATGTAAACAGTTTGCCTGATGCCGATTTGGAACAGATTATTACCCAAAAGTGGATTAGTTTTGCTTTTGAACAAGGCTATCAGGCCTATGCCGAGTATCGGCGCACCGGATATCCGGTTTTGACCGATTATTACGGCGAGCCCATCGATCAGACCATTTTTCCATTGCGGTTGCCATATCCCAATAGTGAATATACGCTTAACCGTGAAAATTATAACCAAGCTGTGGCAAACCAAGGCGCCGACAATGAGTTTACAGCCATGTACTGGATTCCTGAATAAATGTTTAACCCAACAGATAAAGAGCAATATATGACAACAATTAAAAAATTATTATTCGTTTTAGCCGTGTTTTGGGCAATGCTTGCGCAGGCTCAGAACCACGAAAAAAAATGTTGGTACATCGATTATGAGCAGTGGAATGTAAACACCCCTGCATTGCATATTCTGTGTGGCAACAATCCGGAGTTGAACACCGGAGATGAGCTTACGCTGGAAATGTGGGTGCGAGCCTACACCTTTGGCGAGAACCGTAAAGTGCTTGGAAAAGTCGACTCCGATGGCAGTTCCTTCCAAAATGGCTACGTTATGGGTTTTCAGAACCTGAATGTGTACACCGAAATTTGGAACCCATCTACGCAAGTGGTTACCTACGGCAGTGCAGGGCCTATTCCCATCGACTCTGCATTTGTACACATGGCCACAACCTATTCTGCGGCCACCGGCTATGTGCGCGATTACATTAATGGTGTAAAAGTGGGCGAAAAACAAATTTTTCCCGCCGACCCTATCACCGCCAACGATGCCGAGTTTATGATTGGTGCCGCACCTTGGGATCCACAGGCTTATCAGTTTTATGGAGCGCTCGATGAGGTGCGCGTGTGGAACGTGGCGCGTACAGAAGCAGAGCTGCAAAGCACGTTGTTTCGTGAGTTGCAGGGCGACGAACCCGGGTTGGTAGCTTATTATAATTTCAATACCGCTTCCGGCATCGAAGTGCCCGATATGAGTGGCAATGGCAATACAGGAATTTTGCAAAACGCCGACGATCCGTCGTGGAGCTGGGCTTCTTCGCACGCACCCGTTGCCGATGCGCGTATGTATGCAATGCACGAACCCGTAGCGGCATGGTCGGGAAAAACCGGCGAGGAGTTTAACTATGCCGTTACAGAAAATGGTTTTTCGGTAATTGCCGATTTTGGCCGTAAAGAATTTGAAAAGTATGTGGTATTTGCCCATAACGGAAATGAAGGAAGCACCACAGAAAATGAACCTGCCGGCGAACATCAGAACTTTGTGCGAACCAGCCGCGAGTGGTATGTCAATCAGGCCGGTTTTCCCAATTCGTCGGTATTTTTGAATCTTACAGAAGCTGCCGGGCAGGGTGAAGCATTGCCGGAATCCGACACAAAAGAGCATTACGCTCTGCTTTACCGCCACAGCACCGATGAGGCATACAAAGCAATGGCATTTCCCACGCAATTGTACCAAGACAATTTAATATTTAACGACATCCGGTTGCAAGATGCATATTTCTGTCTCGGATATTCTGAATCGTCGTTTGAGCTCGATTTAAGTCCTGTAGAGCAAATAGATGCTTTACGCGATGTGCGCATTTATCCCAATCCGGCAACCGATATTTTTACTATAACCAATGCTTCTGGCGCGCAAATGCTAGTGGCAAATGTGCAGGGGCATATTCTTGAAAACACACCTATCGATACAGACCGGTTTACATACGATGTGAGCTCGCTGTCTACGGGTGTTTATTTTATAACTACCGTTAAAAAAGGGTCTTTGCATACGAACAAACTAATAATTAAAAATTAATTTACCCATAAAATTATTCTACTATGAGAACAAAATTAACACTTCTACTTATCAGTCTGTTTTTTAGCAGCGCAATGCTTCTGGGGCAAAATTTTGCTTTGCAATTCGATGGCACCGACGATAAAATTGGTGTTGCCGATAGTCCTGAGCTAAATCCGGAAACCGGACTTACGCTCGAATTGTGGATTAATGCTCAGGAATGGGCAGGAAGCATTTGGGGAGCAAACCTCGTAAGTAAGCAAGGTACCGGCCCCGATAAAGGCTACGGACTTACTGTGGGCGAAAATGGACGTATTGAGTTTAACCACTCTATCAACGAAAGTTGGAATGCGGTGCAAACGTCACCCATTCTCGGACTCAACTCGTGGTACCACGTTGCCGCGGTGTACGATCTCAATACCATGAAAATTTATGTAAACGGTATTTTGCAGGCTACGGCCAATGCGCAGGGTACGCCCACGCTTGGCGATGGACAGGTAATGAATATTGGCGATAACCCAACCTGGCCGGGGCGATTTTTTAACGGTCAAATGGATGAAGTGCGTATTTGGAATGTAGCTCGCACAGAGACTGAAATTCAGGAGAATATGAGCACTGAACTGGAAGGTACTGAGGCAGGGCTTGTAGCATATTGGAATATGAACGAAGGAACGGGCACATCGGTAGCTGATGCTACGGGCAATGAGAATACCGGAACGCTACTCGAAATGGACGAAACAGCATGGGTTGAGGGATTTACACCTCCCGGAACCGATATTGGCGTGGTCGGAATTGCATCGCCATCGTTTGTAGGCTCAGGCTTTACTACCGCAGAGCATATTAGTGTCGATGTAAAAAACTTTGCCACCAGCGATGTGGAAGAGTTTACTGTTTTTTACGCCATTAACGATGGCGATCCGGTATCGGAAGTAGTACAGGAAAATATTCCCGCATTTACCGAAAAGGTAATCACTTTAACCGAAACCGTTGACCTTTCTGCTTACGATGAGATTGAACTCTCTGTTTGGGTAGAATTAGATGGCGATGGCAATACCGTAAACGACTTGCTGGTGGAAACCATTTCGCAAACAAACCAGTTTATGTTGTACGATGGTGTTCAGCATAATTTTAGTTCTGCCGGACAAACTCATTTCCGGACCGTGTACATGCCCGAAGATTTATCGAATTATGAAAGTATTGTATTGCATCTCGATCTTCGTTGTCCGTCAGGCGGCTGCGATCCATGGGATCAGCCCGGAATGTTGTACATCAATAAAGAAAATGTAGCGTGGGAAATTGCACGTTACGTTACACCATACGGTAAAGCCTGCGGCGGCTGGTCGTACGATCTTACCGATTTTAAACCCATTTTGGAAGGAAAAACTGTTTTCCAAAGTATTATCAGAGTTTGGGGTGCATCGGGTTGGTTAGTAGATATGGAGCTGGAGCTCACACCCGGCGAACCGGAATATCATGTTACAAAAATTGATCGGTTGTGGAACGAAGACTATTGGGTGTATGGCGATCCCGATATTTCTTACGATTTCGATCCTGTAACGGTTCCTATTTTGGGAAATACCGATGCGGCACAAATACGAATGGCTGTAACTGGTCATGGACAAGGCAATACACAAAATGCTGCCGAGTTTTCGCACTTCACTCACCATGTTCATGTAAATGGTAATGAGGAGTTTCCTATGGACTTGTGGAACGACGACTGCGACCAAAACGATTGTTCGAACCAAAGTGGTACGTGGCAGTATTCGCGTGCCGGATGGTGTCCCGGACAAAATGTAGTGCCGTGGCTATTCAACCTCGAAGGGCTCTTTACACAAGGTCAGGATATGGAACTCGACTTTGTACTTGCCGAATACACCAACGAACTCAATACCGGGTACGATAATTCCGGACACACAGAGCCGCATTATCGCATTCACGGATATTTGGTGCAGTACGAGGAGAACGAAGATTATAACGCTATTGAACAGTCTGTAGATGCAAACGAATCAACCCTTCGTGTTGCGCCCAATCCATCGAAAGGAATGTTTAGCATTCGTTCAGAATCGTCGCGCATACAGCGCTTGGCCGTGTATCGCATTGACGGGCGTTGCATTAAAAATTTCCACGTAGGTGGTACTCGCACTTTCGATCTAAATATGGAGCATCAAAAACAAGGTGTTTACTTCCTCAATGTACAAACAGATGAAGGTGTCGAAATTGTAAAAATTATTAAGAACTAAAACGGATATTCTAGTCTAAAAACCCTTCGAGCGGTCGTAGACCCTCGAAGTGGTTGTTGATTATTAGTTAACTATGCAGTAGCTGAAAATCATATAAAACCGTTTTTAGACTAGTGTCTTTTATAGATTGTAGCCTGTAAAGCGTCGGTCAGTTTGTTGGTGTTGGGCCGACGTTTTACATGGTTTATCCTGAATTTAATGTATCCATCTAAACCTTTTGCTTTCGTTTAGGCTGCAATAGCTAAATCGGTTTAGATTTTTTTATATTTGCAATTGTAAAACTACAATTATGGCAAAAAAAGTATCATTAGCAGATATTGCGAAAAGTTTAGGTGTGTCGAAAACATTGGTTTCGATGGTTGTAAACGGTAAGGCCGATGCCCATGGAATTAATGTTGAAACACAAAAAAAGGTGCGCGACAAAATTCAGGAGTTAAACTATGAACCCAATGCATTGGCACGAGGCTTCCGCATGGGTAAAACGCACACGTTGGGGTTGATTGTTTCCGATATTTCGAACCAATTTTACTCGCGCATAGCCCGCAATTTAGAAGATTATGCCTGGGCGCGGGGCTATAGCGTTGTTATTTGCAGCACCGATGAAAACATTGATAAAGAAAAAGAGCAAATTAGGCTGTTGCGCGAGCGTAAAGTCGACGGACTCATTATTTCTTCGTCGCAAATGGAGGCTTCGTATTTTAACCAGTTGGCCGCCGAAGGTGTTCCGCATGTGCTTATTGACCGTACCTTCGACGGATTGCAATCGGTCAATGTATCGGTCGATAACTTTGGAGGTGCGCGCATGGCTGCCAGACATTTGCTTACACAGGGAATAAAGAAAATTGGAATTATTGCCATTTCGCCCGATCATATTTCCACCATCAATGAGCGTATAAAAGGGTTCGAATCTGCGTTAAACGAGTCGGAAATTACCATTCCGCCCGAGTGGTTTATCAGGGCGCCGTTCGATGCCATCGATGAGTCGGTGAAAGATGCACTGCAGCGTATTTATCAGTCGGGAAACATGCCCGAAGCCATTTTTACACTCAACAACAATTTAACCGCCGCAGCACTCAAATATTTGCGTAAACTCTCGGTTAAATCGCCCGACGATATTGCACTCATCGGTTTCGATGATGTGATTTATTACAGTTTCACCCAGCCATCGGTTTCGGCAATTGAAC
>JAWOEM010000311.1:0-5525 GCA_046482785.1 Salinivirgaceae bacterium | reverse complement strand
ATTTTAATTCGCTATTGTCTGCGGTTCGTTTGGTTAGACTAATGTATGAATAAAAGGTTTAACATCCTCATACAATTAATTTTCGCTTCCTTCATTCTGAATAAACGTCTCGATTTTTTTTACAGCATGATGGTACGATGCTTTTAGCGCTCCCACCGAGGTTTCCAATATTTCTGCCATATCGGTATACTTCATATCATCAAAATATTTCATATTAAAAACCACACGCTGCTTATCGGGCAATTGTGCAATTGCTTGTTGCAGTTTTTGCTGAATATCGTCGCCATCGAAGTACTGATCGCTTTGCAGCGTTCCGGTGAGTGCCACAATGTGGTCGTCGATATCTTCTGATTGGTGTAGTTTCTTTTTTTGTAAAAACGAAAGGGCTTCGTTTGTACCAATGCGATAAAGCCATGTGTAAAAACGGCTATCGCCACGAAATAGGTGGAGGCTGCGAAAAACTTTTATGAAGGTATTTTGCACTACATCATCGGCATCGTCGTGCGAAATAACAATTTTTCGCACATGCCAATACAATCTTTCACTGTAACGTTCTAAAATAACCGCAAAAGCTTTTTGGCTCTTACGGTTATTTTTTAGAATCAATTTTATTATTTCTTCGTCCGAAATATTTTTCATTTATACCATATTGCATGGCTCAGAAGAAAATGGTTGTTTTTGCACAGTTACATTTTCCTGCAAAACAGTAGCTTACAATTGCTCTACTTGCGTTTTACAACGCGCATTGCTGCATCAACAACATTCTGTGTGGTCAGCCCGTATTTTTCCATTAATTCATCGGGTTTTCCACTTTCACCAAACGTGTCGTCTACGCCTACCATTTCTACAGGTACCGGCATATTGCGAACCAATACGTTTGCTATAGATTCTCCGAGACCTCCATTAAAAAAATGTTCTTCGCAGGTTACCACAGCTTTGGTTTTACCTGCCGATGCTAAGACTGCCTGAACGTCGAGAGGTTTAATGGTATGAATGTTTATTAATTCAGCAGAGATGTTTTTTTCTTCCAAAATATTAACTGCTTCGGCGGCCTGATGCACCATATGCCCTGTAGCAAAAATGGTTACATCACTACCTTCATGTAATTTTAATGCTTTGCCAATTTCAAATTTCTGGTCGGCTGGTGTAAAGTTGGGTACTTTCGGACGTCCAAAACGTAAATATACCGGCCCTTCCATTTCTGCTACTGCAATGGTTGCAGCTTTTGTTTGGTTAAAATCGCAAGGATTAATAACTGTCATATTGGGTAACATTTTCATCAATCCCAAATCTTCCAGTATTTGGTGCGTGGCTCCATCTTCGCCCAATGTAAGCCCTGCATGCGATGCAGCAATTTTTACATTTTTATTGGAATAGGCGATTGATTGTCTGATTTGATCGTAAACACGTCCGGTGGCAAAATTGGCAAATGTGGCAGCAAAAGGAATCATTCCGCCAATGGTCATTCCGGCAGCAACTCCCATCATATTGGCTTCGGCAATACCCGACTGGAAAAACCGGTGCGGAAACTCATCGGCAAAATCGCCCATTTTTAAACTTCCAATAAGATCGGCACACAAGCCAACAACTTTTTCATTTCTTCTGGCGGCCTCCAATAAGCCCTCTCCAAATCCCGAACGGGTATCTTTACTTCCCGTATTTGTCAATTCTATCATGCTCTAATATTTTATTTTTGATGCAAAATTAATCAATAAACAGTAACCCTGACTGATGCTCCTGATTTTATTTCAAACTCCTTCTTTACAACATCCATTACATTATGAGTTCCTTCGGGTCTGTAAGTAACCACATACTTTCCGGGAAGCAGCACCAGCGCATGCGAAGTTTCATCTTTGGGCAAGTTGGTTACAAATTCGTAAGTATTATTGTTTCGCGAAAATATGGCACTTTCGCCTGCTTTGTATGTAGATATACTAACAATTCCAGGCTCCGGAATTTGAATTTTCGTCACTTCGCTTTGTTTTATCCGAATACTATCGATACGTAAGCGAGGCATACTCAATATTTCCACATTATAGATTCCGGTAAGGTATTTTTCGGGTTGCTCTATATCTTGTACATTTACAATACGTCCTTTCGTATCGAGCACTAAATATTGAAGATTACGAAACTGACTGCCTCGTGCTTTTTTCATAAGTAACGTTCCTCTTGGAGCGTCTACGCCAATCATATTGTGCACTCCGGGCGAAATAGAGATTGAATCGAGAACAATTGGGGGTAATGTATGAACCACCATTTTATAATCGGCCAATGGATCGAGTACCAAGGTGTCGGGCACTCCTTTTAAATTAATGGTGTGATAAAAATGGTATTTCGGATTCTTACTGTGTAAATCGTAAAATGTTAGTCCAACGTTTGTTTCGGTAGGATTACCAAACGCATCGATTAAGTTCACTTGCGCTGTGGTGTTGTTAAGTGCTTGTGTAATTACCACGCCCATCACATCTTCAAAACGCTCTTCGTTTGAAGCATCGTAATATCGGCCTACGCAATTAAATGTATCTTTAAAATCGGGGTCGAGCCCAATGCCCACCACAAATGGTTTGAGAATTATGCCTTTTTTCTGCAAATCGCGCGAAACAGCGCAAGGATCGCCCTCGCAGGCCTCCACCCCATCGGTAATTAAAATAATAACATTTCTGCACTCGGTATCGGGAAAATCGTCGGCAGCCTCTTGCAACGAATAAGCAATTGGTGTGGTACCGCGCGGTTTAATATCTTTAAGAATCAGTTTAATTTTCGATGCATTATTCTTATAAAAAGGCACTTCCAACTTTGTATCGTTACAATCTTGCGGTGGCACCGGACTTTGATGGCCATAGACCCGCAGCGCCATTTCTACTTTCGACTCTTGCGCCAAACTATCGACCATGCGCACAAGCAGTTTGCGTGCTACATCTATTTTACTGCCGCTCTCCCATTTGCCAAGCATACTTTGCGATGCATCGAGCACAAATAAAATTCGTGTACATTCATCATTTTGTGCATTTACACGAAGAACAGAGGTGAATATTATGGCTATTAAACCTATTTTTACAAAAAATTTCAACATATTTGATTTTCTACTGATACATAATTACAATGGGATTATCGGAATTTATTTCAACAAAACCGCCCGTTTAAGTGTGTAAATGTACAAATAATTAAAAAAAAGACGTTACACAATGCAAATAAAGGAATTAATTAAACATCTCGAAACGGCATACCCACTCAAATATCAGGAGTCGTACGACAATTCGGGATTGCTCGTAGACAGGTTAAACCAAGAGGTAAACTCAGCGCTGCTCACACTTGATATTACACCGGAAGTAATTGATGAGGCGATTAGTAAGAAGGCCGACATGGTAATTTCGCACCATCCGGTAATTTTCAAACCATTGAAAAAAATACTGAACAGCACGCCCACCGAAAAAATTATTCGAAAAGCACTGGCTCACGACATCGCCATTTACAGCGCGCACACCAACATGGACAGCGCTCAGGGAGGCACCAACGACAAGGTGTGCGAACTACTAAAACTTAAAAATTGCAAGGTACTTTCGACCATGGAAAACTTCCTGTTCAAGGTTGTGGTTTTTGTTCCTCATGATCACACAGAAAAAGTACGCTCGGCTCTATTTGAAGCGGGTGGCGGAGCAATTGGCGAGTACGACTCGTGCAGTTACAACACTTCGGGGCAAGGCACATTCAGAGCCGGAGATAACACTAACCCGTTTGTGGGCAAAAAAGGCGAACTGCATTTTGAGGATGAAATAAAAATCGAAACCATTGTTCCCAAACACTTGCTGTCGAAAGCGATTAGCAATATGATAAATGCCCACCCATACGAAGAAGTGGCCTACGATATATTTGCAATGGAAAACAAATATGAAGCTGCTGGACTGGGAAGAGTTGGAGAACTCCCCGAGGCCATGCCGAAAGAAAAATTCCTGACCTACGTAAAAGATGCGCTTCAAGCCGACCATTTACGTTATGCAGGCGAAGCAGAAACCATTAAAAAAGTAGCGCTGTGCACAGGAAGCGGTAGCTCGCTGGCCAGCCTTGCTGCATCGAAAAATGCAGATGTGTACATTTCGGCCGATTTTAAATATCACGAATTTCAAGCAGCCGCAGAACACCTCATGGTTATTGATGCAGGGCACTATCACACAGAAAAATTTGCAAAAGATATTTTTTATAACCTTATTAACGAAAAATTCCCTAAATTTGCACTCTATTTATCTGAGTTGAATACAAATCCAATCAATATACATTAAGATATGGCAAAAAAAGCTTCGAAAGGAACAACAGCAGACGTGAAGGTGGAGGATAAATTAAAAGCACTTTATGAACTTCAATGTGTTGACAACAAGATATTTGAAATTCATACATTGCGCGGAGAACTCCCACTCGAAGTACAAGATCTTGAGGATGAACTAGCCGGACTTGAAACTCGAATTCAAAAAATTGAAGGAGATATCAAAAATCTGGAGCAGGAAGTTGCTCATAAGCAATCAGAAATTAAAAACTCTGAATCGCTCATCAAAAAATACAATGAGCAACAAATGAATGTTCGCAATAACCGCGAATACGAATCCATTTCCAAAGAACTGGAATTTCAGGCACTTGAAATTGAATTAGCTGAGAAACGCATTAAAGAATACACCATTGCAATTCAGCAGAAAAAAGACAGTATCGAGAAATCAAAAAAAGCGTTCGAAGACCGCGGAAAAGACCTTGAAGCAAAAAAGGGCGAGCTGAATAAAATTATTGACGAAACAGCGAAAGAGGAGAAAAAACTCGAAAAACGTGGTACAACCATTGCTGCAAATGTTGAAGAACGATTGCTAAATGCCTATCGCAGAATTAAAGACAATTCGCAAAACAGAATTGCCGTTGCAACTGTTGAGCGCGATGCATGTAGCGGATGCTTTAACCGTATTCCACCACAGCGCCAGGTTGATGTGCAAAACCGGAAAAAACTGATTGTTTGCGAATATTGCGGACGTATTTTAGTGGATCCGATGCTTGCAGAAGAAGTTAACTGCGCATAAATTGACGTTCATTTTTAATAAACAACCATACAAACGCATCGAATTGAGCAGGTTTTCTGTCCAATTCGATGTTTTTTTTTTGTCTTTCAACCAACCGATAGAATATAGACTACAGTGGTTAGCCAATCGAAAGCCATTGATTATTTTACTGCTATTCCTCTTCCCCATCGCTACATTGGCGCAAAACCAATCGGCATTTAACACCACACTAAGAAAAGCTCTCAACGGCCAGTTTAATACCATAGGCACACCGCACACGAAAACCTCGGCTCACAACATTGATAGCCACAACGCCCTACTCCTGTCGAAAACCCTTGAAGCCCTTATCTCCGGGCAAGACCAGCCACGCAAAGAAGCCCTGACCATTGGTACACAAATTTTAAACTACTCAAACATATCCAACGATGAAGCCATTTGGGCAAACCTGTCTAAAACACTGATAAAAAGCTACGAAAAAGCCTATCTGCCGGC
>JAWOEM010000308.1:0-12671 GCA_046482785.1 Salinivirgaceae bacterium | reverse complement strand
AATAAATGACCAATAAAGTATGTATAATAACCGGGGCTTCTTCAGGAATAGGACGAGCACTGGCTTTCGAAATGGCTTCGCATCAGTATAATGTAATGCTGGCAGCACGTTCAAACGATGCCTTAAATCAAGTAAAAGATGAGGTTATTGCAAAATATAATGTGCAAATAACAGTTTGTGTAACCGATGTAAGCGTGGAAGAAGATTGTGCAACCCTGATTGATGAAACCGTAAAAACATTTGGTAGAATCGATGTGCTGATCAATAACGCAGGGGTAAGCATGCGGGCATTGTTTGCCGATGTCCAGTTGTCTGTAATTAAACGGCTTATGGACGTTAATTTTTGGGGAACGGTTTATTGCACCAAATATGCATTACCTCATATTACCGAAATGGGCGGCAGTATTGTCGGTGTAACCTCCATAGCAGGTTTTCACGGTTTACCCGGACGGTGTGGATATTCTGCCTCGAAATTTGCAATGCATGGTTTTTTGGAAACCCTGCGCATTGAAAACTTAAAAAGTGGCGTGCATGTGCTTATTGCAGCGCCCAGTTTTACCAGCAGCAACGTTCGAAAATCTGCACTAACTGCCGATGGTTCGCCACAAGGCTTTAGCCCACGTAACGAGAAAAATATGATGACTTCCGAGGAGGTGGCGCACAAAATTTGGCGTGGAATTAAATACAGAAAAAGAAACATTATTCTTTCATTAAAAGGCAAAATTTCTGTACTCTTGCAACGTATTTTGCCTGTTATGCTCGATAAGCTGTTCTATAAGGCAATGGCCAAAGAACCCGATTCGCCCATAAAATAACCAAGAGTTTAAAACGGCTCTCGATTGATTGATATTGGTTTATACCAATTTTGCGAATTTATTTTCCGATTGCAAAGCCATTGTCCATAGGGCATTCGAACTATGTGGTAAAAGCATAATGTAAATTTTTAGTACTATGTATCAGCACGAAACAAACATCCGAGTTCGCTACGGCGAAACCGACAAAATGGGAATAGTGTATCATTCACACTATATTGAGTATTATGAAGTTGCGCGCACCGAGTGCATGCGATCATTGGGCATGTCGTACCGCGAACTAGAAGCAACGGGTATTATTTTACCCGTCACCAAAGTAGAATCGATTTATAAGGGTTCCTTGTATTACGACGATGAGGTGGTGATTGTAGCTAAGGTAAAAGAGTTGCCAAGTTATAAAATCCGTTTCGAGTATGACGTTAAGCGAGATGATGTTGTTGTGAACAAAGGAGTTACTGAACTTGTTTTTTACGATACAGAACGCAAAAAATCGTGTAGAGTACCACAAGAAATGCTTGATAAATTGAAACCTTATTTTCCGTAAACTAGATTAAATGAACCAAAAAAATAAACGTATCGATATTGTCGTTACCGGTGTAGGCGGTGGTATGGGCAATGCGCTGTTGGAAGCATTAACCCAAATGCCCAATGTTCATGTGCCGGCATTTACCCGTAAAATCGATCATTTGGCTGATAGTATTAAGCATTTAGAAAATGTTACTATTAAACAATTTGATTTTTTGTTGTTCAATCATAAACAATTGGAACAAGCGCTGTCGCATCTTTCAAAAATCGATGTATTAATAAATAATGCCGGTTTTTTGGTTAATAAGCCAATTGGCCAAATGAATCCAATGGACATTCACCAGATTATTCAGGTAAACTTAACGGGAACTATTTTATTTACACAGGCTTGCATACCTAATTTAAAATTAGCATCCAAAGCACATGTGGTAAATATTAGCAGTATGGCGGGAGTGCAGGGTAGTACCAAGTTTGCCGGACTAGCAGTCTATTCTGCTGCCAAATCGGCCATTTGCACGTTTACCGAAAGCATGGCACAAGAGTTTGCCGGCAGTGATATTCATTTTAATTGTATAGCGTTGGGTGCCGTTCATACAAAAATGTTTACCGAGGCATTTCCCGGACAACAGGCACCGCAAAACCCGGCCGATATCGTTCCTTTTATCGTCGATTTTGCGTTAAACAACCAATCTTTATTTAACGGGAAAATAATTCCATTGGCTGCCACCACGCCATAATGCCGATTAATTTGTAAATTTGTGTTCCTAATCAATATTATGGTTTAAAATGTTAAATATAATAGCTGAAGCTTTCGCGATGCCCAATAGCCCACTTAGTGTATGATGGAAGAAAATAAAACACCTTCGGCCGCCAAACTGGCTATTTGCATTCCTGTTTATAATCATTATGTGTATCCGTTGGCTAATGAACTGGCAAAACAAGCCGCTCCATACCGTTCAACCATCGAAATAATTATTCTCGACGATGCTTCAGACCCCATTTACACCAAAACAAACAGGTTATCATGCCAACCAATGGTTAGGTACATTGTACTCGACCGCAATATTGGTCGTTCGCGTATTCGCAATCGGTTTTTGGAGTACACCAATGCTTCATACATGCTTTTTCTCGATGGAGATGTCAACGTGCGTACCCCGGACTTTGTTGCGAGGTATTACAACTTAGTGAATTATTCGAACATTGAAGTGGCAGCGGGAGGCCATTTGTACGATGAAGAAATGCCCGAAAAAAAATACCGATTGCGATGGAAATACGGTCGATTGCGCGAAACAAAACAGCCTTCCGAAAGAAGAAAATATCCCTATAAATCATTTAAAACCAGTAATTTTATTGTTGCCCGTAGCATTTTACAAACCATTCGGTTCAACGAGAATATACGTGGCTACGGGCACGAAGATACATTGTTTGGGTTTGAGTTGAAAATTCGCCAATATGTAATTGTGCATATCGACAATCCTGTGCACATCGAACACTACGACACCAACATCCTGTTTCTGAAAAAAGTGAAGCAAAGTGTGTGTACATTAGCTACGGTAACTAAATGGCTTGATGCCGATCGCCGATTTGTTAATGATGTATCTTTGCTACGGTTTATGAACAGCATTTGTAAGAAAAAACTGCAAATACCGTTTTATGTAATGTCTTTTCCACTTACTCCGATCGTGCGCTTATTGATCTTGAGTGGAGTGCACTCCCTTCGATTACTCGATTTGTACAAACTTTTATGTGCTTTCCGCTATTGCCAAATGGCCGATTTTCGATGTACAAAATAAAAACATCATCGCTAAAACGTTCATGGTTATTTGTATGGGATGACCTCAAACAAGTTAAATTATCGCGGTGTTGATAAAAAAGATTACGATATATCGGTTCATTTTTCATAAATTGTACAGAAATTAACCACAACTAAAAATCGCTTTAGCTGATGAAGCCAGTCCATAATATACGTCGCATATGTATTCTTTCTATACTATTGCTCACAAATAGTCTTCTTTGTAGCACCGTTTCGGCGCAGCAATCACTTGCTGATAGCCTGCAAAAAAACAATTTATCGGAATTGTTGGATAAGGCTGAGGAATACAGGCGATTAGCCCAAGGTCATATGGATTCTAACGCCTATCCGGCTGCACTTTATGCGGCAAAAAAATCCATCGAAACCTATTCGTTTGTTCGTCGCCAAGCCCCCGCTTCTCGTAAACCTATGCTAACCATCGATATTGCATTCATGCACCGCGAAGCAGGAATCGTGAATTACTATCTTGGAAATAACGTCGATGCTATTTGGCATTACAACCAAGCCATAGACCTACTCACAACACTTGATGCAGCCAATGATTCGATTATAATGAAACAGAAAAGGGTTGTGCTGGCAAGGTGCTATAATGGGAAAGCAGTAATTTATTCATATCAGGGCGATTACCCGAAGTCGTTAGAGAATTTCATTAAGGCTGCAGATATTTATACTAAAAGTGAAAACTTGGATGGAGCAGCAAAGGTTTATAATAATATTGGCATTTTAAACAAAGAACAGCGAAACCTAAAGGAAGCCTTAATGTATTATGAATTGTCTGAACAGCTTTATACACAACTGAATGATTCCGCAAAGCTCGCAAATTTATATATCAATATAGCTACACTCTATTTCAATAAAAATGCGTTCGATACGGCACTCAATTATGTGAAAAATGCACTTGAGTTTTATCAGCGAAATAATAACATAGATGGAATTGCTAATGCATTGCTAACTTACGCTGATATTTATGTTGCGTTAGATTTATACAACGATGCACTTGAATATTATGAGCGTGCTCAACAATTAATTGAAAAAAGCCATACGAAAACCATCAAATTGGCCATGCTTATTGGAATGGCCAATGTTCACTATAATCTGAAAGATTTGCGTAAAGCGCTGGATTATTCGCAAAAAGCATTCGGTTTGGCAGTAGAATTGAATGCATTAAAAAAGCAAATCGAAATTTTGGAAATCCATTACATGATATATGAGGCGTGGGGTTTTTATAAAAAAGCACTTGAAACGCATCAAACCTATAAATATTATACAGATAGCCTCTACAATAAAGATAAAACCATGCTGACTACCAAGCTTCAGCTTAGTTTCGATTTGGCGCAAAAGCAACAGGAAATAGCCATGCTAAGCAAGGAGAAACAGCTGAACATGGTAAAACTCGAAAAAAACAGCATGCAAAGTCGTAAGCAACGCACAATAATTATTTTTATCAGTTCCATATTGTTTCTTATTATTGCTTTTTCAGCTTTCATTTTCAATCGGCTAAGAATTATTAACCGTCAGAAAAATGTAATTGAACAGCAAAAAATACTGGTCGATCAGAAGCGCGATGCATTACAACATGCGTTTGAAGAAATACGTAATCAGAAAGAGGAAATACAAAATCAGCGCGACGCCATCACCAATCAAAAAGAAAAAGCGTTTAACTTGTTTAACGATTTGCGATCGAGTATTCACTACGCAAAACACATACAATCAGCATTGCTGCCATCGAAAATATATTTCGACAAATTATTTAAGGATCATTTCGTACTATTTAAACCACATTCCATTGTAAGTGGCGACTTTTATTGGATAAAAGATGTCAAGGAGTGGCGAATTGTGGCTGCCGCCGATTGTACGGGGCATGGAGTTCCCGGTGCGCTTATGAGCATGCTGGGCATTACATTTTTGAACGAAATTGTGAAGTATGAAGAAGTGAAAGAAGTTGCCGATGTTCTGAATGTATTGCGCGAAAATATTGTATATGCACTAAAAAACAGCGATGAAGACAACGAGAATAACCGCGATGGAATGGATATTAGCATTGCTGCCTTCAATACCAAAACCGGGAAGTTGCATTTTGCAGGAGCGAACAATAATTTGTACATTGTGCGGCATCATAATAACCCAATGATTGCAAATGGCCGTATAATGGAACCCAAGTTGAAGTCAATGGAAGGCTATTTGTATCTGTTTAAAGGCGATCGCATGCCTATTGGTTACGACGAAATAATGGGTAAATTCAAACAAACCGTTATTGATGTAAATGTAGGTGACCAGTTATTTTTGTTTTCTGATGGTTATGCCGATCAGTTTGGTGGAGAAAACGATAAGAAGTTGATGTATAAGCCTTTCCAAAAGCTAATTCTTTCCAATTCACTGAAAAGCTTTAACCAGCAGTATGTAGAAATGAACCGTTTCTTTGATCAATGGAGAGGCGATCGCCGTCAGGTAGACGATGTGCTGGTTTTGGGCGTGAAATTGAAAATGTAACCTTTTACAACCCAAATTCCGGAATGATTTAATTTCTCAAGGTCAAAAGCCTTGCGGATTATGGGTAGAAGCCACTTTCGTACTGTATTTAGAGCCTGTGACACGTTACCAATTACAATTCGGAAAATTTCACTTTTGTTTAACAGATACAAATAATCAGACTTTCGCGCTTTTTTCTTACATTTACACCTCCTAAAACTAAAAACTAAAAACTATGACCGATTTTGAAAAAGTAAAAAGCTATCTCATCGAACTGGAGTACACCATTCTTAGTGAAGATATTGAGGAAGAGCTTTTTGTTGTTGAAAAAGAAGATGCCGGAATTAGTAACTTGATTATTGATTGTGAAGGTGAAATTCTTATCATTGAGCAATTGATTATGGAGTTGCCGGTAGACAGAGCAGAAGTATACAAAGATTTGCTCATCAAAAACAGAGAAATAGTGCACGGAGCATTTGTGTTGGCCGACGACGGCAAGTCACTCATTTTCCGCGATACGTTGCAACTCAAAAACCTCGATTTGAATGAGCTCGAAGGAACGCTAAATTCGCTTGCATTGCTATTAGGCGAATACGGAGAAACGTTAATTAACATATCAAAACTTAAATAACCACAAAACCATGGGAATTTTCAATAGAATATTTAAAGTAGGAGAGGCCGAAGCTCATGCAGCTATCGATAAGCTCGAAAATCCGATAAAAATGACCGAGCAGGGTATTCGCGACCTGAAAAAAGATTTAGATAAAGGTTTGCAGGCTCTTGCCGAAGTAAAAGCACTTGCTATTCGTTCGCGTCGTGAGGCCAACGAAAATAAAGATAATGCTCAAAGCTATGAGCAAAAAGCAATTCTCATTCTGGGCAAAGCAGAAAAAGGCGATATTACACCCGACGAGGCCGACCGTTTAGCTGCCGAAGCACTTACACGAAAAGAAGAGTGCGTATCGAATGCTGCCAGAGCACAAGCTGAGGTGGAGTCGTTCGATCAGAATATTGCAAAATTGCAATCGAATATCAATCGGTTGAAATCGCAAATCAGGCATTACGAAAACGAACTGAAAACGCTCAAAGCCAGAGATCGGGTGAGTCAAGCAACCACCAAAATAAATAAATCAATGTCGGGAATCGATAGCAGTAGCACAGTTGCCCGTCTTGAACGAATGAAAGATAAAGTAACCCAACAAGAAGCTATGGCCGAAGCCTATGGCGATATCGCATCAGAAAGCCGGTCTGTCGACGATGAAATTGATGATGTTTTAAAAGACGAACCTAAAAGTAAAGCTTCAGACGCATTAGCCGAGCTGAAAGCAAAGTTGAATAAATAGTAGTTAGAGCCTGTCCAAAAAGAAATATCAACACTATTATGCAAAGTAAGTTGTTGATGAGCGCTTTTTGGACTGGCTCTTTTAATTTTTTATGGCATGGGATTATTTGACCTGTTTAAATCTAAAAAGAGTGATTACGATGTTACAAACATGAAAATCACCGACCTCAAAAAAGGTTTTGTCTTCGAATACGATCTAAAAACATGGCTAGTAGACGAAGAGTACAAATACGATTGGGGCGACTAATATTTCTCTCAGGAGTTTAAAATTAAGTCCGATACAGAAACATTGTTTTTGAGTGTAGAAGAAGACGATGCACTCGAGGTTTCTGTAAGCGAAAAAATTCAAATTCGAAAACTTCACGAAGATTTGCCGGAGCTATTGGCCAATGAAAACCCACCCAAATCAATTCAATTCGAAGGTAGCACGTACTATTTAGACGAAGAAGCCCCGGGTTTTTTCTGCAATGTAACCAATGGTGGCGATAATTGGGTAGAATTTATTGCTTGGGACTATATCGATGATAAAGAAGAAAAAATTATTACTTTAGAGCAGTGGGGCGAAAAGGAATTTGACGCCTCCATTGGTAAAGTTATTCGCCCTGCCGAGGTCAGCAACATTATTCCGGCCTCTAATACATGAGTTTGGTATAAAAAGGGTTTTATATGGTTTTCAGCCACTTTTTTACCGATATTCTAAATGAAGTAAATAGTTGAAAATCAGTCACCGTTTAGGGTTAGGGGCAAAGCTGATTTTCAGCATTTAGTAATTTGAAGTCCTTTTTAGACCGACCTCATACATCAAATTAAGAATAGAAAAAACGAATAACACCAAAAGTTAAGCATATGAAGTGTATAAAATTTTTAACCATTATTGGAATCGCATTTCTCTTATTGGGTTGTGGACGATCTGCTCCAAAATATGAGAAAACACCGGTTGATGTTCTTATTCAACAGTTAAGCGATACCCGTGACTTTTCAATCATATTGAATGATATGAACTATGATGAGTCTAAAAATCAGTATTTACATAAATACCAAATTTTAGTTCCACGGGAAGATACTGTACTGTCAACCACTACCGAGGCAATGCCCGTTTCCGATATGTTTTTTGAAAAACATATGAATGATATGGGAATGGAAATCGTTTCGAAAGTTGATGGTAAAATCACGAGAAAGCCGGCTCCCCCCGGATACAATCATTATGTGGGGAATGAGAAATACGGCCAATGGAGACAGCGCGATGGTGGCTCCTTTTGGGAATTTTACGGTAAGTACGCATTTATGAGCTCCATGTTCAATATGATGTCGTATCCGGTTCACCGTTCGTATTATAATGATTATAGAAGTAATTACTACGGTTCGCGTGGTTATTATGGCCCGTCAAATAACGGACGTAACTACTATGGAACACGTAGTAGTTGGAATCAGAGCCGCAGCTCTACAGCATGGAACAGCAAGCCGGGCTCATTTAAAGACAGAGTTCGAAGCAGAGTGAAGCAAAGCGCTTCAACCAGTCGGCGAAATTTATCTGCAAAACGCTCACGTTCCACTTCACGGTACGGTAGTTCCAGTTATCGCTCGCGGGGTGGTGGCTTTGGTAAATAGCCTGAGCAGATAAAAAGGGGGTGTTTTCATAAATGCTCTTTTAGTGAGTTTAGAATAATTATAACGATTAAAATTGTTAGCCATGGAAGATATTTTACATCATGAATATGTAATTTACATAATTAATACAGCAGCATATATTTTAAATGCTTTTTTACTTTTCTTCATTGGAAAAGTAAGTTATCAGCTTTTTAATCCTAAAATTCAGGTGAAAAACGAGTTGGTAGAAAAAGATAACTTGGCATTTGCCATTGCTCATGCCGGTTATTTTATTGGTATTCTATTAGCCATTGGAAGTGCTATTGTTGGGCCTTCACACGGCTTGTACCAAGATTTATTTGACATCTCTACTTATGGATTACTGGCCATTCTTTTATTGAATATTAGCGCCATTGTTACTGATAAGATATTGTTACGCAAGTTTTGTGTCCGCAAGGAAATTATCGAAGATCAGAATGCCGGAACCGGTGTTGTTGAAGCCGCCAATGCTATTGCTGCCGGACTTGTACTAATGGGCGCCATTACCGGAGAAAATCATACCGGTTTACCCGGATATGTTACCGCTCTGCTATTTTGGTTTATCGGACAACTTGCAGTTATTCTAATTGCTTGGATCTATAACCTCATTGCGCGGTACGATGTACATGCCGAAATTGAAAAGGACAATGTAGCTGTTGGTGTTGGATTTGCCGGGGCTCTCGTTGCTATTGCCAACCTTGTTCGATATGCGCTAGCAGGCGATTTTGTTAGCTGGTCGGTTACGTTTACCGATGTTGGATTTGAAATCGTGTTAGGTATTATTTTACTGCCGGTAATGCGTTTCTTAACCGACAAAGTGCTTCTGCCAGGGCAAAAACTAACCGACGAGCTGGTAAATCAGGAAAAACCGAATGTTGGTGCCGGCATTATTGAGGCATTTTCATATATTGGTGGTTCCATTCTTATAACGTGGTGTTTATAAGTTTTTCATTCATAATACAATGGAATTTTATCGCCTGTAAGCATATTTTCGTTGTATTAAAACATGTATCATTCGCCGTTTTCTTTGCTTATGTTGCAATGAGAACGGCGAATGGTATGCTACTTCACTTTTAGAAAATTTTAAACCATGGCCTTTCGTTCCCGCATTTTAAAAATGGCAATTTTTGCAACCGGTCTGTCCGGAATTGTTGCTGAATACATATTATCAACCCTTGCTACCTATTTTCTTGGTAATTCTGTGTTGCAATGGACGCTCATTGTTAGCATTATGATGTTCTCAATGGGTGTCGGAAGCCGCATAAGTAAGTTTTTTCAGAGTAATTTATTGCAAACATTCATATTTCTGGAGTTTGGTTTGTCGTTATTAGTTGCATTTTCTTCCATGGTAGCATATACTGCCAGCGCATACACCATTTACACAGGTGCAATTATTTATTCAATGAGTATAATCATTGGGTTGTTCATTGGAATGGAAATACCGCTGGTTATTCGTTTAAATAATTCCTTCGAAATATTGCGGGTCAATATTTCGTCTGTTATGGAGCAAGACTACTACGGGAGTCTGGCCGGAGGTCTGTTTTTTGCCTTTGTGGGGCTGCCTTTCCTAGGAATAACCTATACGCCATTTGTATTAGGAATGGTAAATTTTGTAGTTGCGTTTTCACTTTTTTTAATGTTGCGCTCCGAGATTAAGGTGCGTATTCGTAATCTGATACAGGTTGCTTCTGTTTTTGTTGCTGCAATTATTATTTCAGGATTTTTCGTTTCTGAGAAAATCATCTTGTTTGGTGAACAAAAACGTTACAAAGACAAAATTATTTTCGAAAGTCAAAGTCGTTATCAAAAAATTGTAATGACCCAATGGAAAGAGCATTATTGGTTGTTTATCGATGGTAATCAGCAACTTAGTTCGCTCGACGAAGTGCTTTACCACGAACCGCTTGTTCACCCTGCCATGCAAATGGCCAAATACCCACAGCAAGTGCTTATTATGGGGGGTGGCGATGGATGTGCTGCTCGCGAAGTATTGAAATACAAACAAACAGAGAAGATTACGGTTGTGGATCTCGATCCCGAAATGACGGAGTTGGGCAAAACGCATCCGATTTTGGTTGAAATGAACCAAGGCGCAATGAATAATTCAAGAGTGAATATTATTAATGCCGATGCCTACAAATATTTAAGTGAAACCAACCAGTTTTGGGATGTTATTATTATTGATTTGCCCGATCCCAAGACCATTGAATTAGGGAGGTTATATTCCAAAGAATTTTACGCCCTGTGCCGCAGGCATTTGCGTCCCGGTGGAACGTTGGTTACTCAAGCCGGAAGTCCATACTTTGCACCCAAAGCCTTCGAGTGCATCGACAAAACAATGCAGGCAGCCGGTTTTACTACTGTGCCGTTACACAATCAGATTATTACACTGGGCGAATGGGGCTGGATTTTAGGCCTGCGCGAGGGCGACCATGAAGAAAGTAAGGCACAATTAAGGAAACTCGATTTTAAAGATGTAGAAACCCAATGGCTTAATAACGAGGCTATGTGGATGATTACCTCGTTTGGAAAAGATTTTTATAGTAAAGGAAATGTCGAAATAAAAGAAAACAAGATTCACGATCCTGTGTTGTACAAGTATTATTTGGAAGGCAACTGGGATGTGTATTGACTTTTTCGGTTTCCCGGATGCTCAATAGGCGAGTTCTCTAAGCAGTAGCGATTGTATTTTTAGAAAGCGATTATGAAAAATATGCGCAAAAATTTTACTTCTGCTAATGTTTTTCAGTGAATTTTTACAAACCTTTTAACCGATTAAGAAATGAGAAAAAATGATATTATTAATGCATTAAAAATTGCCTTGGGCTTTTTTGCTGTAATTTGGGTTGTCTATTTAGTCGATTTGGTATTGCCGGTAAATTTCAACGAGTTTGGGATTATTCCCAGAGAACTATCCGGCCTTTTGGGGGTGCTTTTTGCTCCATTTATCCACGGCAATTTTGTCCATATTTTGAGTAATTCACTGCCATTTCTAGTCTTGACATTTACGTTATTTGCATTTTACCCACGGGTGGGGTGGATTGTGGTGGTGTTTGGAGTAGTGGTTGGTGGTCTTATGGTTTGGTTAATGGGGCGTGGAGGTAATCATGTTGGCGCAAGCGGACTAATTTATACAATGGCGGCATTCTTAGTGGCTGCAGGTTTTTACGCCCGTTCATTTAAAGCAATTGTAATCTCCATTATTGTAATTTTTCTTTATGGCGGTCTTGTTTGGGGAGTACTCCCCACGCGTGCTTGGGTTTCCTGGGAAGGACATTTATTTGGAGCCGTGGCCGGTGTATTGCTTGCATTTTTATTGAAAAATAGATTGAAACCCAAAAAAGCGGAATGATCAAATTAAGAGCACTGCCCGTATTTTTGAATAATTGTTTTTGTGGCCAGATTATTCTTAATTTTTAGAATGTAGCGTAAGTAGCGTTATTTCCGGTCGCATGCCAATTCGTCCGGGGAAACCAATGGTTCCGGCACCTACGTTTATATAAAGAAGGCGATTTTCTTGTTCGTACAAACCGCCCCATTTTTCGTATTTCATACTAACCGGACTTAGATTTAGCCAGCTTGAGCGAATTCCAAATTGAAATCCGTGCGTGTGGCCTGAAAGCGTGAGGAAAATATTTGCTTGATGATCAATAATTTCAGATTCCCAATGCGAAGGGTCGTGACTTAGTAACAATACCGGGTGCTTGGTGGTGAGTGGTACACTCATATTCAAATCGCCATATTGCGGAAACGGTGGATGCCCCCAATTTTCAACACCTGCCAGCATGAGGGTGTCACTATTTTTCACAAGCATTTTTCGTTCATTGCGCATGAGTTTCCACCCAACTTTATCGAAAAACGATACGATTTCGGCAAAGTTCTGCTCTTTATCTTTTGGTGTACGCCATTTCACATAATCGCCATAATCATGATTTCCTAATATTGCATAAACACCATCTTTACCTTTTATTTTATCAAGAATTGGTTTCCAGCCAACCAGTTCGCTGGCGAAATTATTAACCAAATCGCCGGTAAAAACAACCAAATCCGGTTCCAGTGCATTTACTTTACTTACCATTCGGTT